>JANXXI010000066.1 GCA_025350695.1 Acidobacteriota bacterium | reverse complement strand
GTTGGTGCCGGAGAAAAGTTGGATGTAACGAACGCCACGCTCAACCAGACGCCGCGCCAACAAACACTTGCGGCCGAAGTCGTCGGTCTCCGTCTCCCCAATTCCGTAAAGAGCCTTGGTAGCGTCACTCTCTTTGGTTAGGTCCACCGCTTCAGGCGCGGAACTCTGCATGCGATAAGCTAGCTCGTAAGCTGCAATGCGGCCTTCCAGTTCGGACCCGCCAGGATGAGTTTCCAGGTGCCGTTGATTCAATTCCGCGATCAAGTCCAGAGAATTTCGTTGCGCCTTCGACGTGACGTCCTTCGGATTGGCGAGATTCAGCACCGGGTACTGCCCGCTCCGGAACACCGTGCCTTGATAAACGGCGGGCAGAAATCCAGCGTTATACACTGAAGGTCCCGACTTCATCGCGCCATCGGACATTACAACGAACGCCGGCAAATTTTGATTCTCCGAACCGAGGCCATAAGTGACCCACGACCCAAGGCTGGGCCGACCTGGAAATTGCGAGCCTGAGCTACGCAGATACATCGCGGGCGCATGGTCGAACGCATCGCCGTAGCAGGAGCGGATCAGCGCAATCTCGTCAGCCTTGCTGGCAATGCCCGGATACAATTCAGAAATCTCCATGCCGCATTGGCCATGCTTCTTAAACGTCCAGGGACTCCCACGCATGGGAGCTTTATTGAAGTCGATGCGGCTGGTCTTCAATCCCTTAACCATGTCGCCGGAAATGGTCTGCCCGTTGCGCTTGGCGAGCTCTGGTTTGGGATCGAACGTGTCCACGTGGCTGACACCGCCGTGCATGAAAAGGTGAATCACCGCTTTGGCGCGCGGCTTGAAATGCGGACTCTTCGGAGCCAGAGGGCTTCCGGTATTCGCCGCCCCAATCGCCGATTCCATCATTCCAGCCAGCGCAACTGCGCCGAAGCCATTGCCGGCCTGTAAAAGTAGTTCCCGTCGTGATGTCGGTTTCATAGTTCCTTAATCCACGTACAAAAATTCGTTGGTGTTAAACAGCACCCGGACCAGTTCCGCCGAAGCGGCTTTCTTCGATCCCAACTCCGTAGCTTGCCGCTCAAGGAACGCCTGGGCTTTTTCCGTTTCCTCAGCCTTGGGCGCGCGTGAATATACGGCAATCCAAGCCATCTTGATCTTTTCCACATCCGTCGCCGCCGCTTCCATTTTCTCACTCAACCGCGCGGATTCCTTCACCGTCCATTGGCCGTTCAACAGCGTTAGCGATTGCGGTGCGGTGTTGCTTTCCACGCGGCGGGAACAGCTTTGAATGCCATCCGGAGCATCGAAGCTTTCAAACATCGCCGGTCGGAAGGTGCGCCGTCCCAGCATATAAACGCTGCGACGCGTATGTTCAGTTGTGTCCGCAGTCACCAACCAGAAGCCATTGTTGCTCAAGCCGAATAACTCCTCACGAGCAATTTCCGGCACCACGGGCCGTCCGCCCATCTTAAGATTGATCGCGCCTGAACTTTGCAGCATGGTGTCGCGAATCTCCTCCGGCAGCAGGCGGCGGCGATTGAAGTGCGAAAGGTAAACGTTGGCCGCATCGTGATCATTGGCTTCTTTTGCAACCTCCGTGCTTTGGCGATAAACGCTCGACGTCATGATCACCTTGTGCAGCTTCTTTATTGACCAGCCTTGGTCGACGAACTCCGTCGCCAGCCATTCCAACAACTCAGGATGAGACGGCGCTCCACCGCGATGGCCGAAGTCGCTTGGCGTGGATACAAGGCCCGTGCCGAAATGGTACTGCCACACACGGTTCACCATCACTCGCGCCGTTAGCGGATTGTCCTTACTTGCGATCCAGTTGGCCAACGCTTTTCGCCGCTGCGTCGAAGGCGAATCAAGAGGCGGTTCAGGTATCGCGCCTCCGCCTAACGCGGATAAAAACGCCGGGCCGACTTCTTCTGGAGGACGGCCACTTCGCGCCGGTAGAAACGCCTTCGGAGCCTCGCGGCTGATGTCACGTACATTTGGAGCGAAGGGTCCAGGTTTGTAGTTGCGGAACATCTGCACCAGTTGTTGTTCCAGGGCCTTTATCTTCTTTTCCTTGTCCAGGTCCGGAGGAGCCGGCGGCTTCGCCGGTGCTTCTGGTTCACCGCCCTTGCGCGCAACGGCTGGTGGCAACAACGCAGAAAGCTGGTCGCTGATCTCGTAGAGGCGTACCTGCCGGTTGTTCTCCGCCAGATCGTAACCACGCGCCGGATCGTACTGCAAGAACACTCGTGACTTTTCGGCGGCCTGGAAGATCGACTGCATGGCGATGTAATCTTTTTGCGGAATCGGATCAAACTTATGGTCGTGGCACCGGGCGCAACCAACCGTCAACCCAAGGAATACCGAACCCGTTGTGTCCACCCAATCCTGCAACGTCTCCTGCCGATTGATATCTTCCACCTTATACAGCATGTCCCGATTCGGACCAACCGTATAATACCCGCCACCGGTCATCGCCACCGGATCATCGGGATAAAGTTCATCGGCGGCAATTTGCTCCTTCACGAATCGGTCGTAAGGCTTATCGTTGTTAAACGAGTCGACCACCCAATCGCGATAGCGCCACGCGTAAAGAAGATAGGGATCCTGTTCGAAACCGGAAGTGTCGCCATACCGCACCAAGTCAAGCCAATGCCGCCCCCACTTTTCTCCATAGCGCGGCGATTGCAGCAGTTCATCGATCAGCTTTTCGTAAGCGTCCGTGGCGGGGTCGGCAACAAACTTTGCAACTTGCTCGGCGGTGGGCGGAAGGCCGTGAAGATCAAGATAGGCGCGGCGAATCAAGGTAGCGCGGTCGGCTTCCTTAGCCGGCTTCAGCTTCTCCGCATTAAGTTTGCCTAGGACAAAGGCATCAACCGGCGTGCGCACCCAGGGTTCTTTCAGCGCGGGAACCTTGGGGCGAACCGGAGCTTTGAACGACCACCACGCCGCACTCGGAGTTGCCCCGCCAACCGCTTTCGGCCAAGACGCGCCACCGGCAATCCATTTTTCTATGACAGAGATTTCAGCGTCGGAAAGCTTTGGCCCTGGAGGCATGGCGAGCGTCCCGGTCCTGCGGATGGCTTGCACAACGAGGCTTTGCGCTGCATTGCCGTTGACGATTGCCGGACCGCGATTGCCGCCCTTCAACGCCGCTTCGCGTGAGTGCAGGTTCAGGCCTGATTGCGCTAGTCCCGGATTATGGCAAACGGCGCAGCGAGCTTCAAGCACACCCAACGCACGGTTCGCCAAATCGGCGTCTTGCGCAACGGCCAGCACGGCCCCAAGTCCAAGTATTGTTATACGAATGCCGACGGTCATAAATCTGCCTCAATTCTATCGCAATGCTCCGGCAGCGGCACTGCCTCAAAAAGCCTATTCCACTTGCCGGAACATCACCTGCCCAAACGTATCCGGCCCACTCCCGGAAACCTTCGCCCGCAGCCTCAACCTCTCACCAATCCCCGTGATCGTCACACGGAATTGGTTCGACCTTCCAATGCGCCTCACAAACTCAGGGGACTCAGTTGCCCCGTGCAGCAGCGTCACGCTATCCACGCTCAAGCGATGCTCGCCACCGAAGGAAAGAAACTCTACTTCATACTGACCCGCGGCCTCGGCCACCGCTGAAATATCCATGTCCCAACTATCCTCGCCTGTCTTCACCGTCTTCGAATCCCAAGTCCGAAGAATGTGAGTTTCAAACGTGTCAATCGGCGCCAGCCCCTCTCCCTTGCCCACAGCGTGCGCCGAGAATTTCTTCAGCACCGGATCGCCCGAAGCTTCCTGCACTCGCAGACGAACACGAAACAATTCCCTCGCCGGAAATGGATCAATCTTCTTATGCCCCACCGCCGTTCCGTGACTCAGAGGCTTCCACCCAGATGCAGTCAGCCCCTCCACAACATACTTACGAATTCGCTCGCCATTGCGAATGTCTTCCATCAGCACAACGTGATCAATCTTCGCCGCCTTCGGCAACCGCAGTTCAAGAATGCGGCCCGTGCCTTTTGTTTCAGCCACTGGCTCATCGAATCGCCGGCGTATCTCCTCGCCAAACTCCGACGCTCGTTTCGCGTCCGGTTCGGGAATCGCGCCGGTTGTGTCCGGCGTATGATTCAACAGCAGTAGAGACCCATGCCCAACTGACCGGTAGTACATCAGCATCAATTGGTCCACGCTCTTCAGCGACTCGCCGTTCTTCGTGTTCCAAAACCATTCCCGGCGCATCCGTGCATCGCATTCATTGGGCAACCAAACCGTTCCCTCAGGATTACCGTCCTTGCCCGTCGCTACACCGCTTACCGCCGCATCCGCCGATACAGCGTTCCAACCGGGATCCGGTGCATAACCCAGTTCATTTCCAACCCAACGAATTGTGCAGTATTTACTTTGAAACACCATCGCATGCGGGGCGTGCTTCTTTAAGATGTCACCCACATCCACCGCGCTCGATCCGTCGAACCAAACTTCACTCATATCGCCGTACCTGCTCAGCAACTCCGTCAACTGCTGGCGGAATATGGCGTCGTATTTAACTTGTCCTTCGGGCGTCGCCGCCTTACCGCCCACGTCGATTTCAAGCGACTTGTCCTGCGGGCTCAAATACACGCCCATCTTCATCCCGGCGCGCTTGGTTGACCGTGCAAGATCCGCCATCAAGTCAGCCTTGCCGCCGCGCCACGCAAGATCCTTCGCGCCGTACTTAGTGGTCTCGGTCTGCCACCAGCAAAAGCCACCGGCGTGCTTGGCGACGAACACAATCTGCTTGGCTCCCATCGATTTCGCCACACTCACCCACTGGTCCGTATCCAACTTCACCGGTTGAATTTTATCCAGTGGAGTCGACAAGTCGTCGTATTCGCGATCCTGCCAGGTGTTAGGCGCGAAGTGGACAAACATCGCCATCTCCATGTCCTGCCAGGCGAGTTGATCCGCGCTGGGTCGGGCTAGCGGCCTAGGGGCTTGGCCCAGGAATCCGGCGAAAGGTAGCAATCCAAATTGTCGGCGATGCATTTGTTATTTCTTTTCAAAAACGGCAAGGTATTGGGACTTCGGATTGAATTCTTCAGACTTCACCAGCTTGAACCCATTGGCTTCAATTTCTCGGATGGCGTCGGCCTCGTCTAACCGAATATGCTTCACCGCGCGGTCCGACGTCGGGTCGCCCATTGCGCCCACGCGCTTATAGTATTCACAAATTGCCAAGCGGCCATCGGCCTTCAGGGCTTTGTGCAGGGCGGCTAGCATATCAGCCGGATAATCGAAGTGGTGGTAAACATCAAGCACCAACGCAAGGTCCAAGCTGTTGGTTTTCAGCTTCGGGTTCTTCTCGTCGCCCAAGACGAACTCCACATTTGCCAGACTTCTCTTCGCGGCGTAATCCTTCGCTTTCCCAAGGAAATCCGGGAAGATATCCTCGGCAACCACCTTACCGCTTGGACCCACTGCCTCTGAAAAAAACGGCAGCATATAGCCGACGCCTGTCCCGACGTCGCCAATTTTCATTCCGGGCTTAACGCCAAGGGCTTCCACCAATGCCTTCGGACGCTGTCGCGAATCGCGATGCTCGCCGCTCAAAGTCTTTGCGACAGTGGCCCGAGCCTCAGGCGTCTTGTATCCGGCATTTGCTTCCGCGGCCGCCTGGCCAAACACCGTCACACTGGAAAGCGTCAACGCAAAAAGAAACTTCACAACGATGTCTCCATCGGCAGCGCCAGCGGCGGCTCCACCATGAAATCTAATTTAGCCATCGCCGCTACTGCTTTCTGCACGGCGCCTTCCGTACTGGGCTCCACCGTGATCACGAATGGCAAATCGCTTTTGGTATCGCTCGGCAACTGCAGCACCGCGTCCAAACTAATATTCTTCTCCGCCAATATCGAAGCCAGCGAAGCAATGATGCCCGGCCTGTCCTCAACTTTGAAGCGCAAATAGTAGGCTCGCTTCTGCTTCATTACGGAGATTGGTTGGAACTCGCCAAGCCGTTCATGCGCGAAGGGCGACACACGCTCCGGCGAACCACTCACAATTTCCCGCGCCACTCGCATCAAGTCGCTAACCACTGCCACGCCTGTCGGCCTTGGTCCCGCCCCGCGTCCGTAGTAGAAGGTATCCTCGCCGTACACGCCGCGAACCCAAACGGCATTATACGCGCCCTGCACGTTGGCCAAAATTGTCGATTGCGGAATCAGCGCCGGACGCACCGATAAGAACAGCCCTTCCTTGGTTTGGCGCGCGGCGCAAATCAATCGAATGGTGTGGCCCAAACGGTGAGCATACTGAAAATCAATCGGTGATATCCGCCGAATGCCCTCGG
Source organism: Acidobacteriota bacterium (assembly GCA_025350695.1). Taxonomy (GTDB): domain Bacteria; phylum Acidobacteriota; class Terriglobia; order Bryobacterales; family Bryobacteraceae; genus JANXSF01. The sequence goes on along the minus strand of JANXXI010000066.1, from coordinate 8,688 downwards.
TGAAAATGTCCGCCGCCGTGATCTTCATGCCAAAAGCAAGGGCCGACAAAATAGCCAGCTTGCTGCGAGCGTCGTGGCCATCCACGTCCGCCGTCGGGTCGGCTTCGGCATAACCCAGCTTCTGCGCATCGGCCAGCACGTCGGCAAATGCCGAGCCATTCTTTTCGATCTCCGTCAAAATGTAGTTGCTGGTACCGTTCAAAATGCCATACAGCGCCGCAATGCGGTCTCCGGAAATTCCTTCGCGCAAAACCGCATGAATGGGAATGCCGCCAGCCACGCTCGCTTCCATCGCTAAATTTGAGCTCTTAGCAATAGCGCGCTCCCACAAATCACTGCCAATGGCCGCCATCATTTCTTTGTTCGCGGTTACGACGCTTTTGCCCTGGTCAATGGACGTTTCCACAATCTGCCGGGCCACGCCAGTGCCGCCAACCAGCTCGGCGACGATGTCCACTTCCGGATGTGACACCACTTCGCGCCAATCGGTAGTGCGAACGACGTCGCCCAATCCAGCGGGTACGGCCACCTGGTCAACGCCTCGGCTGCAAATAGCTTTCACGCGCAGAGGGAAGCCTAATTTCTGTTCAATCTGTTGGGCGGTTTCCGCCAGGATTGTCATTGTGCCTTGGCCAACATTACCAAGACCTATTATTCCGACACGAACTTCACGCATCTTTCTATTATTTCAGATTGCCGGGAGTCGGCTAACCAACAACACTCTTCACTTAGGTTCCTAGCGTGACTAAAGCGCTGCTGTTCAAACGGGCATTTTGACAAACCAATTCACCCATCGTGGGCTATTCGGGCTAGTCGACGCCTCTCACGGGATCAGTGTTGCGGCCAACCCACTAAATGAGTATGAATGAATTAAAGTTTGGACTCGCAGCCTTAATTTCGCCGCCACTCTTCGGAGCAACCATCATTCACGACTACAGCTTTCTCGGCAACCTTTCGGATTCACTTGGTGGACCGAATCTCGTTTCCCAAGGCGGAGCCGTTAACTCCAACAATTACACTTTCCCTTCTAACCTGGGCCTTTCGCTTACTAGTGGATTTACAGGAAATGCTGATTACTCAGTTGTGATGCATTTCAGTTTTACCGATCTGGCGGGGTATCGAAGGATATTGGACTTCAAGAACCGTACCTCTGACACCGGCCTCTACAACCTAAATAGCGCACTAAATTTTTTCAATATTACGACTGGTGCCGGTGCTCCATTTGTTGCGAATGCGCTTACCACCGTGGTGCTAACGCGTAACGCCGCAACGAATGAAGTTACCGGCTACGTGAACGGCGTTCAACAAATCCAATTCATCGATTCTTCTAATCTTGCAGTATTCGACCAGGCCGGTAATATCGCCTATTTTTTTGAAGACGATGGGGCAGTGGGAAACGAGGCATCAGCCGGGCTTGTGGATCGCATTCAGATTTAGAACGGAGCATTAACCGCTCGCGAAGTTGAGGCAATTAATTTCGTCTCAACACCAGAACCGGGAACCCTTTCGCTGATCAGTGTTGGCTTGGCCGTTTTCGTACTCACCGGCCGCCGCCTTCGAGCCTGAGAGTAGGGTCGAAGCGCCTTCATAGGGCGGTCCACAAGATCCCTCTGTTTTAGGTGTTGGAGACACCACGAAATCCAACAAATCCTCGAACATCGTCTGAAGTTCTTGGATTGCGCACTTCAGTCGCATCAACAATGATATCCTGGCTCATCACCATGGAATCGCGCCAAAAAGCAGCAGCCGAATCCTCCGCCCTCGGGGCCCAGTGGCTTCTGGCGCACTTAAAAGCCGACGGTTCATTTGAGGGTGGGATCGACCTTCGCGCCTATTACAAGACACCCGCCGCGTTCGTCTTCAGCGGCCACGTTCGTGAAGCCGAACGGCTGCTCGACTACATCTCCGCCCACCTTCTTAAGTCCGACGGCGACCTCGATGGAACCGGCGTGCCATGGTACAAAATCTATCGCACCTACCCGCATTCCTGGATCTGCTGCGCCGCCATGATGCGCGGCCGTTTCGAGCTTGCCCGCTCCCTCGCCGGCTTCATCTCTACCTTTCACGATCCACTCACCGGCGGCTTCTTCGCCGATCAAAATCGCACTACGCAGGAAATCATGACCACCAGCATGGCGGGCCTTGCATGCTTGTGGGCTGGAGATCTTCCACGGGCCGAAGCCGCGGCCGGTTGGCTTGAAACGCTTTTCCTTGCTCAACCCGATTTGACAATTGGCTTGTACACTTCCTGGAACAACGGGCTTGTCACTCACTTCGACGAAGAGTCCGCCCCCGGCCATTTCATCGACGCGACCAAGCCGCGCCAATACTACTTTCAATACGGCATCAGCGCCGCGCTTCTTGCGTCGCTATCTGGCGCCACCGGCAATCGCAAATGGCTTGCTCTTGCCCGCGCTTATCTCCATGCCAGTGAGCACTGCTTTGCCGATCGCTACACCACTCCCCAAAGCGGCAAGATCGGCTGGGGCGCCGCTTGGACTTATCGTCTAACGCACCGGCCTGAAGATGTGGCCCTTACTCGCGCCGTCATCAACGGCCTGGCCACAATGCAAAACGCCGACGGTTCCTGGATCGCCTCCGGAGCCTACGGCGCCGAAGAAGCGGAAGCAGATTCCGCCGTCATAGACATTACTTCCGAATTTACCGCGCTCCAAGGAGCCATGGGGTTGGTGGCTGGTGTTTGAAAAATCCGTTAAACAAAAACTGGCGCGCGGCGAAGTGGTCTGGGGCGCCGCACCCGTATTGCCGCATCCGTTGGCCATTCAATTGGCCATCGATTCCGGAGCCGATTTCCTTTGGATTGATACCGAGCACGCCAGCTTCGGCATGGAGGCCTTGGAATTGACTCCGGCCATCATCCGCTCGAAGGGCGTGATGCCGATGATCCGCGTCTCACACCTCGATCAAGGATTGATCAAGAAGGCCCTGGACGTAGGCGCGATGGCCGTGATGTTGCCGCAGATCGACAACGCCGCCCAGGCCGCGCTCGCCGTCAGGTACGCCAAATATCCACCCCTCGGTTCCCGCGGCGTTTCGCCCATGTGGACCTTTTATAACAACGTCGATTGGAAAGACTATTTGCCCGCCGCTAATGACGAGATTATGGTCGTGGCGCAGGTGGAATCGGTTGAGGCGCTCGATCAAGTGGAGGCCATCGCCGCCACCCCAGGTGTTGACGTTGTGTTCGCCGGACCGGCCGACCTGGCAGCATCGCTTGGCCACATCGGCGACACGGCCCACCCCGACGTGCAAAAGTTTCTCGCCGAGTTTCCCGCGCGAGTTGAAAAGCACGGCAAGGCCGCGGGCATCTCCGTCGGCGGCGTGGAAGCTTCTTACAAGGCGTTCCAGCAAGGTTACCGCTTCATAAATTACGGCAACGTTCTATGGGATGGAGCAAATGGGTTAAAGTCTAATCTGGCTCAACTTCGTGAGCGCACCAAAAATGCCTGATGCCGCGCGCCGCCCTTGGTTAACCGTTGCGCTCCTGTTTTTCTGCGCCGGCCTCAACTATGGCGACCGTACTGCCATCTCCTCCGTCTTCCCGCTGCTGCAGGCGGAATTCGGGATGACCGATGTGCAATTGGGCGAACTGGGTTCGTTCTTCCTTTGGAGCTACGCGGCAGGCTCACCCTTTGCAGGCATCTTGGCCGACCGCTTTTCGCGTCGCCTGTTGATCGCCGGAAGTCTGACCGCTTGGAGCCTGGCGACCCTTGCTACGGGCTTTGCTCAATCGTCCACGCAACTGTTGGCCATTCGCGCCGTGCTCGGTTTGTCTGAATGCGCCTACCTCCCCGCCGCTGTCGCCTTAATTGCCGATCATCACGGGCCGCGAACACGGGGCCGCGCCCTGGGTGTTCATCTGGCCGGATTGCAGCTTGGGCTGATTGCCGGGGGAGCCATGGCGGGGTACATGGGTCAACATGGAGGATGGCGGCAACCGTTCTTTGTGTTGGGTTCGGCGGGGTTAATCCTGGCTGCGATATGCGCCGTATTTTTGCAGGACGTGGATCAGCCGCACACGATCCACAAAGTGGAGTTAGGAGCACAGCTCAAACGCCTTCTCACCCGGCCGCTATATCAACTGATCTTGGCGGAAGCGATGCTGGTCTCAGTCGGCACCTGGATGTTTTATAACTGGATGCCGCTCTACTTTTCCGAGACCTTCCACATGAGTTTGGCGGCGGCAGGTTTCTCCGGAACGGCCCTATTGCAGGCTGCGGCGATGCTTGCGGTACTGATCGGCAGCGGTATGTCGGACGCAGTGGCTAAGCAATCCGAAGCGAAGCGGCTGTTGTTGATGGCTGTATTCTATCTGGCCAGCGCTCCGTTTCTTTTGGTCTTCGCCGCCAACAGCACGTTTGCATTGGTCAGTGTCGCCGTCATTCTGTTCGCCTTTCTGCGCGCATTGGGACAAGCGAATGAACCGCCGATTCTCTGTGGAATGCTGCCGTCCAAGGAGCGCTCCACCGCCCAAGGGTTGATGAATACTTTGAACGCGCTAGCCGGAGGAATCGGCATCTTCGTCGCAGGCTGGCTCAAGAAAGACTTCGGCCTAGGAGGAGTATTCGCCGGAGTAACCATTTTGATGGCGATGGCCGCACTGGCTGCTTTGGTTGCCTACCGTCTACGCCGGTCGCAAACGTTCGAATCCGAATCCTTCCCAGCGACGTCGTAGAGTTGGGCCGATCCTCGGTCGGCGCGCGACTCTAAACGTAGCGCCGCGCGAGGCTTGCCGAGCCAGTCTTCCGCGACTAAGGAGTAGACAATGAAAATCCTATTGAAACGAGCAGCCGCTGGAGCGTTGTTTTTCATACTGGCGGCGACAACACCAGCGCAACCCGGTAGATACCCCGGGCGTTACGAAGGTGGTTATCGCCGCGAACCTCTCGATGAAGTTCGCGCCGACCTGGACCGCGCCGCTCGGGACATGCATTATTTGTCGCGCCCCGAAATGAACCGCTTCAACAAAGTGCGTCGCGAGATTGCCGAATTTCAACGCATGTGGGAGCGCGGCAAGTTTGACCGCCGCGAACTTGACGACGTGATCCGCAGTCTGGATCAGGTGGTGAATCGTAACCGCCTTCATCCGCGGGATCGCGATTTGCTGTTGAACGATATCGCCCGGCTGCGTGGCTTCCGCGATCGCGGCCGCTAACCGACACCAAGCCGCGACGGAAACCCCCTTGCCGTCCGCCGGAATTGAAGGAACCACTCGGAAAAACGAACCCAACCGAACGCGTTCACAACTAATATTCCGGCCTATTTTCAATCACTTGTGCAAAGGCCAAACCAGAAAGCTTGACACCGCTTGCTACGCTTGAATCAGAGAGAAAAAGATTCTGCGCAGAATGCTCTTCTTCAAGTTCTCCCTTTACGGGGAGACAGCTCCCGGATCGATTCGGAAAGCTTCAAAAATTGGTGGGCCGTCGTGAGGAATTCGAGTTATTGTCATGGTTGGGTGACCAGGGCAATAACAAGGATGAAATGCGGCGGCCACTCCCGTTTCAAAAATGAAAAGACAAGGCGTGAGGCCGTAGTGCGTTTAAATGTCCGTCAAATGCTCAACCTTACCCGTGCTGTCACCGATCTTCTCCGGCTGCACACCCGCCATATCCAGCATCGAAAGGAACAAGTTGGTCATCGGCGTACCCTTCTTATAACGAAGGTGCCGTCCACCCTTCAGCTTCCCGCGCGCGCCCCCGGCCACCAAAGCCGGCAGATCCACGTGCTCATGCCGATTGCCATCACTCAAGCTGCTGCCGTACACGATAAACGAATTGTCCAGCAGCGAACCGTTCGATTCCTTCGCCGCCTCCAACTTAGCGAGTAATCGGGCAGTGACTTCAATATGATGCTGGTCAATCTTCTGTAATCGCGCAATCTTCGCATCATCGTTGAAATGGTGCGACAAGCCATGATGCGCATCGGGCACGCCGATTGAGCGGTACGTGCGGTTGCCACCCTCGCGGCCCATCATCAGCGAAATCACGCGAGTTAAGTCGGCTTGGAAGGCGATCGTCATCAAGTCGAACATCAGGTCGGCATGCTCTTCGAAAGTGGGAGGAATGCCGGCAGGCCGATCAAGCGCCGGCAGCGCTTGCGACGCCGTTTCATGCTTCTCGGCTTTTTCGATGCGCTGCTCAATTTCACGAATCGAGTCCAAGTATTCGGTCAGCTTACGGCGGTCGCTTGTGCCCAGTGTGTTAGACAGCCGTGCAGTATCAGCGCGAACGAAGTCCAAAATGCTCCGGTCCTGCCGCATCTGCGCGGCGCGCGCCACCGGGTCAGTCGTTTCTCCGTCGCCAAACAAGCGCTCAAACACCGCGCGAGGATTGCTTTCGTTCGGCAGCGGCGTAGTGGGCGAACTCCAGGAAATCGTATTGCTGTAAGCGCAGCTGTAGCCAGAATCGCAGCCACCTACAAGCCGGCCGTCTTCAAGGCCAAGCTCGAGCGAAGGCAGCACGGTCTGCTTGCCAAGTTCCTTTGCGGCGATCTGGTCGGCGGAAATACCGACGCGAATATCGGCCCCTTCGGTTTTCTTGGGATGCACGCCGGTCAGCCACGTCGAGCCGGCCCGTGCGTGGTCGCCCGCGCCATCGCCCAGCGAATTGCCGGTGTAGTGGTCAAGCCCGCTCATCACCAGCAGCTTTTCGCGAAATTGTTCCAGAGGCTTCAACGTCTTGCTGAACTCGAAGTTGCGGCCGTCGCCTTTAGGAGTCCAGTCCTTCATGATGATGCCATTGGGCACGTAGAGGAACGCCATGCGCATCGGCGGCGCCCCCGTGGTTTTGCTGGCGGCGGCGAAAGCCGGGGTCATCGCATCCAGAATTGGCAGGGCCAAAGCGGTACCGGCGCCGCGCAAAAAGAAGCGGCGATCTAAAGATTTCTTGGTGATCATCATTTGGTTGGGGTTCTCCTCTGCTGGAATGGAACGCTATTTACTATCGCCAGCGCCAGGGCGGAAAATTGGTAGTTGCCGGTTGCCGTTTGACGGCGAATTTCGCGAACGGTGGGCAAGTCGTAATGCTCTAAGCCGCGGCCCAGTGCGTAGGTCAACATCTTTTCTGAAAAGCAGTCGACGAATTCGTCGTGCCGTTCCATTAGGACTTGCTTCAGGCCCACAGCCCCTTTAAAAGTAACTCCGCCGGGCAATTGGGCCGAGGCGTCCACCTCTTCGTCTTTGGCGCGGAACTTGCCGACGGCATCGTAATTTTCCAGCGCGAAGCCCAGCGGGTCAAGCCGGGAATGGCACGATGCGCAAGCGGCGTTCGCTCGATGGGCCTCAAGGGCTGCCCGTAAATCTTTGGCTGATTTAGCCGACGTCTCTGTCAACGCCGGAACATTTGGCGGAGGAGGTGGAGGTGGCGCACCCAGTACGTTTTCGAGGATCCATTTGCCGCGCAGCACCGGTGAAGTTCTAGTTGGGTACGAAGTGACGGTGAGCACGCTGCCTTGCGTCATGATGCCGCCACGCTCATCGCCAGTCAGTCCAACGCGTCTGAAGTAGGGACCGCGAACGCCGCTGATGCCATAATGTTTAGCCAGCCGCTCGTTTAGAAATGTGTAGTCGGAGTTGATCAATTCAAGAACACTACGGTCATCGCGCACGATGTAGCTGAAAAACAGTTCAGTCTCTTTTTGGAGAGCTTTCTTTAGGGGCTCGTCGAATTGGCCGAACTTGTCGGGATCAGGTTTCCATCCGGCGATGTTGCGAAGCTGCAGCCACTGGCCTGCGAAGTTCTCAACCAGCGCCATCGATTTAGGGTCGGCCATCATCCGCTTCACTTGCTGCGCCAACACGGGGCGTAGTTTGCCTTTCTCCGCAAGGATCAACAGTTCTTCGTCGGGAATGCTGCTCCATAGAAAGAAGGAGAGACGCGACGCCAGTTCCAGATCGGTAACCTTGTGGATGGCCCCAGGCGCGGCGTTGGCTGGATTCTTTTCCACGCGAAACAGAAAGCTGGGCGAGACCAGAATTGCCCGAACCGCCGTTTCAATGCCGGTGTCGAAACTGCCGCCATCCTTGCGTCCGGCGGCGTTCAGCTTCATCAGCGGTTCGATCTCAGCTGCCGTGACCGGACGGCGATAAGCACGGCGCGCCAAGTTGGTGATGATCTTCCGTGCGCATGGTTCTTCGGGTTGCCCCTTGGTGGGACGGCAAGTGAAAATCAGGCGGCGGCTAGCCGTTTCGCCAGGACCGGTGGGGTTGATGGGTCCAGCAATCTGGACATAGTCAATAAAGGTTGGAGTGGCCTGCGGAGGGCCGCCTCGGCGTCCTTGAGGTGTGACGCCTTCTACCTTGGGCGTTTCGCGCAGGAATCCAACGCCAAGCAAGTGCGGCCCAGCCTTAATCGGCAGCTTGATTTCGTAATTCCGCGTGATCTGGTTTTCTTCGGCGTTATCTATCTTCACGTCGAACAGTTTCACGCGTTGGCCATCAATGCGAACGTCCAGTTGCGCCGGAGGGGCAGTGGGCGATGGGTTGCCGGTGACCCGAACCATTACCACGTAGTCGGCGTCGGCAGGGAAGTAGCGTTTTACCAGAGCGCCGTCACGAACCGAAAGTGGCAGTTCGTCGGCGGCTTCGGCAGCTGCTCCGCGCGCCGGTTTGATTTTGTCGATCGCCGGGGAAAGTTTCAACGTCCCAACCGCTGAGCGGCTGAGGCG
>JANXXI010000054.1 GCA_025350695.1 Acidobacteriota bacterium | reverse complement strand
TAGGTTAACACTGAAGAACGAAATTAAGATTGCTAAAAGGTTGCAAACTTGTGAATAAAAGTGGGAAGAAGGCAATCGATTATAGCGCCTAAACCCTTGTTTTAGTCGCCGTTGACAATTGCTTAGTCTATCGCTTAGTCTATTTATATGGTGAGTGTGCACGAAGCCAAAACGCATCTATCGAAACTGCTCGAAAAAGTTGAGCTGGGCGAAATTGTGGTTATTTCCAGATCAGGCAAGCCCGTGGCCCAACTTGTTTCGTGTACCGTTGAAAGACCCAAGCGGAAGATTGGTTCGGCTGCCGGGGCATTTGTTTTGCCCGATGATTTCAATGCCCCAATTCAAGAGATAGAGGATGACTTCTATCGATGAAAGTTCTGCTCGATACACACGCGTTCCTTTGGGCTATTCTAGCTGACAAACGGCTATCCAAACCCGCCACGAAGTATTTCGAGACAAGCGAATTGCTCTTAAGCCCTGCCAGTCTTTGGGAGATCGTAAACAAAATCCAAATCGGAAAATTACCCTTTCCCGCTGAACCGCCAAAGTTTCTTCAAAGGCAGATCGCGATCAACCAGATCACAATCCTGCCCATCAACGCTTCTCATTCATTGACGCTTTACCAATTACCGCTGCTGCATAAGGATCCGTTTGATCGAATTCTCGCCGCCCAGTCTCTTGAGGAAAAAGTGCCGCTATTAAGTTGTGACGAAGTATTTGATCAATATGGTGTGCAACGTTTGTGGTAACTCAATTCAGCAGAGCGGTCTTCGGCCCGCCGCTTCCCGGTTTTGGTAACACCTCGAAGTCGATCCATTGCGCCACTTGGCTCTTCTTCCTCGCTAATTTGTCTGTGATAACTATTTGTAAAACATATTCTCCCGGGGACAACGCGCCTCCCAATTGCAAATATCCTCCGCCCATGAACCGGCCTGGTTCGTCGTGATCCGTTGACGGCATTGCCCCGGGTTTGCCCATATAGACAGACTTCCCGTTCGCGTACAACCTTAATTCCTTAACTAGCGCAGGTTTCTTCTGCCGGTTCAGCTTGGGGTTAATCACGAAGAAACCATAGGTGATGGCTTGCCCTGCCAGATATCTGCGCCGGGCTGGGCCGCCTTCCTTCCACGGCTCGGTTTTGAACTCCTGGCGCGCCTGAAATTCCGCCGCTGCGGTAGTGATTATGATACTGCTTAAGGCCAACTGCCCTTTGCGCGTATCCGGCACTTCCAGGGACTGAGTTGCGGAACCGATCTTGCCCGTCTCCGCGTCGCGCACCACCGCCCTAATCAGAAATGTCCCCGGCTCAGGCATTGGGTGGCTGTAGTTGTACTGGAAGCCTTCCTTAAGCGCCCGTTGGTAAACGTCGTCGGGAATCACGATATTCTCCCGCCGCTGGCGCTGCTGAATCGGTTGCTTCAGTCCGCGATAGGCGCTTGTGACCAAATCCACGCTGCTGTGCCACATGCCATTTTCCTGCTTCTTGAATGTCAATTGGTTGGCCCCAAAATACAGCATTGAATAGACCGAAGGACCCTGTTTTGAATTATTCGTATAGAAACTGGATAGCCTTACATTTAGAGACGTTTCCGCAAACGGCGAGGCCAGCGCTTCCGTCAACTGTTGCTCCCTGGTTAGAGCCACGTCAGGTTGCCGTTGGTTTGCATCGGTTACGCCACTGAATCCCGTTTTCCACCGTACCTGCACCCCTGGCCGGCTCACTTTAACAGTAATGCGATGGAACTTCGATTCCGCCCCGTCTTGTCCAAAGGTTCCCTCAGGCGGGGAATAGCCAAGCAGGTAGTAACCCATTTGATCGTCCACCGATAGGCGGATGCACTCCGGAATATCGTTCCGGTTGTTGTAAAACAAACCGCCAGTGCGCTTGGCCAATGTCTCCAGTCCGAATTGCGAGCGGAATTCAGAGCCGCCGGGCATCCCTCCAAGCATGGCCCCTCCCAAGGATTGCTGTTCCCCGCCTTCTTCAGAGGAGTTGTCTTCGAATTCCACTGAACTTCCCTTCGCCCGAAGTCCACCCGGATCGATCGCATAAAAGGAAACAGCCGCGCGATTGGCCATATCTGTCAAATGGTCGATTGCCCCGGCCACACGCCCATCCATCCGAAGCGCCTCGGATAGGAACACTATGGACTTTCGCCCGGGAAGACGCCGCATTCCTCCAACCACTTGTTCAAGCGTTCCCAGCACCCCCAGTTCCGGAAGCCTGTCATTGTACTCAAGAATCTGAGGCGAACTCGGTTCGTTTTCAGAGCCTTTTTTCTCCTCAATCGGATTGATCGGTAGTAATCCGGTCCGTCCATTGAAGCGCCATTTCATCAGGTCAATTGCGGCTAACAGCAGCGTCTTATCGGTTGTAAATTGTTCCAGGTGCGCCACTCCTCCGCCAGTCCGAACAATCGCCACGAAGTCGCCTGGCTGCATGCGCTGTGTGACAAATTGCTTGAGCGAGTTTCGCGTGCGGACCACGCTTTCAAACGTCAGCGACAAGTCGTCCACAACGATCGCCACGGTTCTTTTCACCGCACTTGGCCCTAACGGAACCATGGGGCCGATGACGGATTTAATAACCGGACCAGCCGGCTGGCGGTCGTCGGGCATAAAACTAAAAGCAGAGACCGGAACACTCACACCATCCTGCTTGATCTCGAAATCTTCCTTTTTGAGGTCCATCAGGTGGCGGCCGCTTTTGTCCGTCACCACCGCGTCAACTTGGACCAGTGTTACGGTAATGCGCAACGGCGGCGGATCTTCGGCCGCGGTAAGTGTCGCCACGAAAAACAGCGCAACCATTTTGCGTTTGAAACCTGCCGTCATCTCAAGCGTAAGTGTACAATAATGCATCGGTGAACCGTGAGATCAGCCCGCTATAGCTTTCTCGCATTCGCGTTGACGTTGCTCTCCCTGCGAGGCCAAATCGTGCTCAATCCGCCACGCGATCTCGCCACTTTTACCTCTGACGTCGAACTGGTGAATGTCCTCTGTGTTGTTCGGGACAAGACCGGAACCTACTCCAAAGACTTGGCCAAAGCCGACTTCGTAATTCTCGAAAACGGCAAGCCGCAGAACATAAAACTGTTTGCCAAGGAAACCGATGCGCCGCTTCGTGTGGCGTTGCTGATCGACACCAGTGGTTCCGTTGCCATGGTGCTTGACGAGGAAAAGGAGGCCGCCCGGCTCTTTTTCCAGAACGTGATCCGCCGAGGCGACATGGCCCTGCTCGGATCCTTTGCGTCGCGCACCGTGATTTGGCAGGAACTAACCGGCAATAAGAGATTCCTCGAAGACGCGATCGAGCGTACCGGTGACTACGTTGCCGAGGGAAAACTAAAAAGCAGCCAGCGTGGTGGAGGCACCGTTCTGTTCGATGCCGTGAATATGGTGGCTTTGCGAAAACTGAAAACCATTCGTGGCCGCAAAGTGATGGTGCTGTTGACCGATGGGTTGGACGTCGGGAGCATCACTACTGCTGAAGCCGCCTACAAAGAAGCCCTGGCCTCGGACACCGTGATCTACGCCATTCACTATACCCCCGATACAGAATCGCACGATAAAGATACGGGGCTGAAGGCGTTGCGCAAACTAACTGAACCCACTGGCGGAAAGACCTTTTACGTCGATGCCAAGCATCCGTTGAAAGAGGCCTTTCAGGCGATTGAGGATGACATGCGCAACCAGTATGCGCTCGGCTACAAACCTTTAAACGAAGCTACCGACGGATCTTTCCGCAAGCTGGAAGTGAAAATCAAGCAACCAGGATTGAAGGCCCAAACCAGATCCGGCTACTTCGCTATCCGAAAGTAAGGCCCGGTCGCCTAAAACTTGATCTTCATCAACTTCACCGCGTTATCGAACGCTATCTTTCGGAACAACTCCGGCGAGGTCATCTGCTTTAAAGCCGCCAGCGTCTCCCGCGCTACACACTTCCCCGCGATTAACGGCTGCTTCGACGCTTGGCCCTTCCCCCGTCCATCCGAGCAACTGCAATCCGACCCAAACATCAACTTATTCTTGTGCCGCTTCAAGAAATCTCGCATAAACTCCGAATCCCGCGCCAAAGCATTGCGCCCAGAGTTGGCCGACATGTCGCCGTACATATTTGGATAGTCGGAAAGCAGTTTATCCGATATTCCGCCGGGCTTGATCTTACCGGTAGGATACGGCGTGTCATTGGCGAAATCGGCGCTGACGTTGGCCCAAAAACCGTCGCCATGCCCGATGAACGTCGTCCGCGGGTGCGCCTTTACCATTGCCGGCAAACGATTGAAGGGTGATGTGAACGTTCCCTCTCCTTCAAACTGCGGCACGTCGGCAAAGTGGATCAACACAGGCCGCTGCAGCTCCGCCGCCAAAGCATAAAGCCGCTGCATCTCAACGCTATCCACAGCCAAATGTAATTTGATCTCTCCGAAGCCGAGCAGTCCGCCTGCCGCCGATTTCCGCAACGTTGCTATCCCCTCTGGCGTCCCGACATCAGCCGAGGAGAATCGAACGTAGCTTTTCGGATGCGCCGCCACGGCTTCCTTGGCTTTTTCCTCATCCGCGGCGCGGGTCAGCAAAACGGCGTGCGTTACGCCACAACCTTTCATGTGATTCCAGTTGGCATCAACGCCGGGCCGGAAGTGTAGGTGGATGTCAATCACGCTGCCTCCCCAATCGGGCGCGTCTTGCGCACCTGCCGGCGCCGCGGTCGTGGCGGCCAGCGTGGTCTGTAAGAAATGGCGTCGATTTAACATATGGATCTTGAGACTATCACGATCCGTCCAGCTACAACCCGAACATTTCTTCACACCAATGTTTTACGATCCCCCACCTTTTGTGCGATCATGTTGGGAAATATGGCTCTGTTTCGAATACACAGAATCAAGGATTCCGCCCAGCAGAACTTCCGTTGGGCTCCTCACACAAGCGGTGTGACTAACGCCAAACCTAAAGATTATGAAGCCGGGGGATTAGTGGAATCGGCCGGTCTCTACCAAGCTTGGCGGCAAGTTCGGGAAACTGAAGACGCCCTGCGCCTCGGCGACATTCTTGAATCCGTCGAGTCCGGTGAAATGCGTATTTGTAAATACGTCGGGTTTGAAGAAGCCAAATGGGTAGTGCCCGAACCAAAGGCTGAGGTTGAGGACCACCAAATGGCAAGCGCCGCAAGCGCCGGATAAACTAAAAGTTGGGCCGAAGCGTCTTCGGCGGGCGGCCCCAAGGACGCCCTGCTGCTGTTGTTGGAGGCACAGCGAAACCCAATATTTTCTTTCAAGCCGCGCACCCGCCACCGCCTAGATTTAGATGTAAACTAAATACAGATGGCTTGCGGATTAGATCCGCTGCATATGGGGCAAGCGCCTCCACATGCAGTTCCTGTGAATTTGTTCGCGCTTGTTGGATACGTTCCAGATCCCTTGGGTGCGTTTCTAGATTCACTTCGCTGTAAGCTTGTACCCGGTTGCCGTCTTCGTTCGCACGTTTCCTTCCTCCCGCCCCGCCCCATTTGCAGTTCGGGGGAACAGGCACTAAACCAAATCAGCGCCGCCGCGCTGTATCTTCCCAAGTTCCGCATCGACATAGGCCAGGTTGAGGTTTTTGCCGAAACGAATGTCATTTATCTGGGCCTGTCCAGAGGCGCTAGTGAAATGCACAGTTTCCATGACCTTTTCAATTCTGACGCGCTTCACTTCTCTGAACCGTTCGCCTACCACCCGCACATAACTCTGGCTCAAAAATTTCCGACCGTCGACCTGCCGCGTCTGCGTGATATTGCGCTCCTTGAATGGGATCGGTTTCGTGGGGAGCGGGGGTTTGATGCAGAAGTGCTCACCTTCGTTCAAAACAACCTGCTACCGGGCTTCGACACGAATGGTGTGCCGAACAATCAGTGGATCGATTTGGCCGAGAGCCGCCTTACCGGCCGCTCGCTCACCTGAAAACAGCCCGTGGTGAAAGTCCACCTCCTTACGGTCGTGGCTCGGTAAGGTGTTGATTCTACCGAGCCGCGCGCGTCACCAAGCGGTCTTCCAGGACTTTCACCATGGGCTTCAAAGCGCCTTATTCAAAAATGGGGACTGACGAAACTGACATCTTTTTTCGCCACCGTGAGGGGTTGGATTTTTCTAAAAGGTAATTTGCGAAACTGTCTGTTCCCTCAGCCCCCTTGTTTTCAACAAGCTCCTAGCGCGTCTATTCGATTTGAAAACGCTACCAGCGCCACTCCAATTGTGATATAATTTCAATAGTTCGGAGTCCCCTTTGTTTGGAGGCGTGATGCGTCTAATCGGTTTGCTCAGTGTCGCTACCGCGGTCGTTACAGTTGCAATGTTTGCCGCTGATTCGGTACCCGCGAAGAAAGAATTTACAGCGCAACAAAAGCGCTGGTGGGCCATTCAACCCGTGGTGAATCCCGCCCTCCCTCAAGTTAAGAACCATAATTGGGTCGCCAACACAATCGACGCCTTCGTCCTGTCGAAGCTGGAAGAGAAAGGATTGAGTCCAAACGCAAAGGCGGACAAAATCACCCTGTTGCGCCGAGCCTCGCTTGTGCTCACGGGACTGCCTCCTACTCCCGAACAAGTGCAGGCATTCCTTTCCGATAATTCCTCCCGCGCCTGGGAAAAGCAAGTAGACGCCTTGCTCGCCTCGCCGCGTTATGGGGAAAGATGGGCTCGGCATTGGCTGGACCTCGCTCGTTACGCCGACAGTGAAGGGTTCAAAAGCGATGAAACCCGTCCCAACGTCTATCGCTTCCGCGACTATGTAATTCAATCCCTCAACAGCGACAAGCCTTACGATCGCTTCGTCAAGGAACAAATCGCCGGTGATGAACTTTATCCCAGCGATCCGCAGGCGTTGATTGCCACTGGTTTCAATCGCCACTTCCCCGACGAATCGAATGCGCGTAATCTAATGCAGCGCCGCCAGGAATTGTTGAACGATATTACCGACACCGTGGCGTCCACATTCATGGGCCTTACCTATGGATGCGCCAAGTGCCATGACCATAAGTTTGACCCCATCTTGCACAAGGATTACTATCGTCTACAAGCATTCTTTGCCAACACCCGTATCGAAGACAAAGCGTCCTTGATGAGTCAAGAGGCCCGCGCCAACTGGCAATATCGCTACGACCAATGGGATGCGAAGACCAAAGCCACTCGCGACGAAATGGTCAAACTCGCAGCCCCTGAAGTCGCTTGGCTCGACAAAGAAAATTACGATAAGTTCCCCGAAGAGATTCAAGACGCGGTGAATACCGTGCCCGACAAGCGCACTCCCTTCCAGTGGCAAATGTTCCACAAAGCCAAGACGCAGCTTTCCCATACGCCTGAAGAAGGCTCCAAACGCTTGAAGGGCGATGCCGCCAAGCGCTACGCCGAACTGAAAGCGGAATTGAAGAAGTTCGATTCCCTAAAACCCGAAGAGTTCCCAGTAGCCCAGGCCATGATCGACAACGAAGCCCCAGGCGCGCCCCAAACCTTCGTTCTTAACGGAGCCGTGTATGATTCTCCTGTCGGAAAGGTAGAGCCTGGATTTCTTTCCATTCTCGATTCCACCGATGCCAAAATCACTCCGCCGCAAGGTGTCTCTTCAAGTGGCCGGCGGTCCGCGCTCGCCAATTGGCTGACCGATCCGAAGAATCCGCTCACGGCTCGCGTGATGGTAAATCGCGTTTGGCATCATCACTTCGGCCGCGGCATTAGCGCCACGCCTAGCGATTTCGGCGTCATGGGCGAACGTCCGGCAAACAAAGAGTTGCTCGATTCCCTCACCTCTTCATTCGTCTCAAACGGGTGGAGTTTGAAGAAACTCCACAAGCAGATAATGATGTCCAGCACCTGGCAGCAAGCTTCGGACTTCAACGCCAAGTCAGCCGAAGTGGACCCGGAAAACAAGCTCACATGGCGCTACAATCGCCACCGGTTGGAAGGTGAAAGCATTCGCGATTCCATGCTGGCCGTCAGCGGTAAGTTGAACGATAAGATGTATGGTCCTGGTGTATTTCCCCCACTTCCCGCAGGTGTTGTGACTCGCGGCGGATGGAAAAACCAGGAAGTTGAATCCGAATCGAACCGCAGAAGCGTATACGTGTTTGTGAGGCGCAATACACGATATCCGATGTTTGAGGCATTCGACATGCCGGATACGCATGAAAGCTGCGCCCGCCGCAATACCACGGTTACTCCCGGCCAAAGCCTGGAGCTCTTGAATAATGAGCTGGTCAGCACGTGGGCCAAGCAGTTTGCCGAACGAGTGTCCAACGATCAAGGTGTAACAACGGAAGCCAAGATCGATAGGGCCTGGAAGTTGGCCCTAGCCCACACGCCCAATAAGGAAGAACAAAAGAAAGCGGCCGATTTCCTTTCCAAACAAACGGCCCTTCTTTCCGATGAGAAAACGGCTTTCGCCGACCTCTGCCACATGTTGTTTAGCTCCAATGAGTTTTTGTACATCAATTAGGAAATAACCATGGACAAGAAACTACAACATCATTGGCCGGTGCGCTCGCGCAGAGAATTTTTTGAACAAGCCGGAAGCGGTTTGGGCAGCATCGCCCTGGCGGCCTTGATGCAGGATCAGGCCAAAGCAGCGGCATCGCCGGATCCGTCCGTGGCCAAGCCGCCGCATCATAAGCCGAAGGCCAAATCCGTCATCTGGCTCTTCATGGAAGGTGGTCCCAGCCACGTCGATCTATTCGATCCGAAGCCAAAGTTAAACGAATTGAATGGCCAGCCCATGCCCGAAAGCTTCGGCAAGCCGATCACCGCCATGGGAACAGCCAGCAACTCCATCATGGGTTCGCCCCGGAAGTGGCAGCAGCATGGCAAGAGTGGCCTATGGGTGTCGGATTGGTATCCGCACATTGCCCAACACGTGGACGACATGACGGTCCTACGGTCCTGCTGGGCCAATGGATTGAATCACGTTGGTTCCGTGTGCCAAATGAATACCGGCGACATTCTGGCTGGGCGTCCCTCGATGGGCGCCTGGGTCAACTACGGTCTTGGTTCGGCGAATAAGAATCTGCCGACGTTCACCATTCTGCTTGACGACAAGGAACCCGTCGGCGGCCCAAAGAATTGGAGCTCAGGCTTCCTGCCCGCCACATTTCAAGGCACCCAGTTCCGCCAAGGCGATGTGCCGATTCTGAATTTGAAACCGGCCGATTCGCGCGACGAACGGCAACGCAACAAGCTCTCGTTCCTGAAGGAATTGAACCAGCAATGGGGTGCCGATAAGCAGGACGATTCCGATCTCGATGCCCGCATCCGCAGCTTTGAACTGGCCTACCAGATGCAGTCCTCGGGCCCGGAGGCCGTGGATCTAAGCAAGGAAACCGAAGCTACCAAGGCGCTTTACGGCATGGATAAGCCAGAGACGGAAGCATACGGGCGCAACTGCCTCATGGCCCGCCGTTTGGTGGAGCGTGGGGTGCGTTTTATCGAACTCTATTGTGGTTCCGGTTCCGGCTGGGATGCGCACACTAATATTGAAGGTAATCACTCCAAGTGGTGCAGAGCTTCCGACAAGCCGATTGCCGGATTGTTGGCTGATTTGAAGCAACGCGGAATGCTCGAAGACACGTTGGTTGTTTGGGGCGGGGAATTCGGCCGCACGCCTTTCAATGAGAAGGGCAATGGGCGCGATCACAATCCCTGGGGCTTTACCATGTGGTTCGCCGGCGGAGGCATTAAGGGTGGTCAAACTGTCGGTTCAACCGATGAAATCGGACTGCGAGCGCAAGAGCGGCCGTCCCACGTGCACGACATTCATGCCTCCATCCTTTGGGCATTGGGCCTTGATCACGTCAAACTTACTTACATGCACAATGGAAGGGCGGAACGGCCTACCATCGTTAGCGGCGAGGTTATCAAGGAGCTTTTTGTTTAGTCTAACCCCCGATGCGAATCGGGGGATCAAGTTTAGTCTAGCCCCCGAGGTTAATCGGGGGATCTTTTAGAGCCCCATGTTCTTCCCTATCCTGTTCGCACTGGCCGACGCAAAGGCTGACCGGGAAATCGCCAAGCGCTTAAAAAACCGGGAACAGGACGCCCTAGGTCAGTTGTACGACCGCTACGGTCGTCTTGTCTACTCGATCATTTTCCGTATAGTAAAAAACTCGGCTGTGGCCGAGGATTTAGTTCAGGAAACTTTCCTGCGCGTGTGGAATCGTGTGCAAGGCTTCGACGAAGAAAAAGGCGCCCTTGGACCGTGGGTTTTAACAGTGGCGCGCAATCGGGCGATTGATTATTTACGTAGTATAGATGGGCGGATGTCACAGAGTATGTACGAACTTTCAGGAAATGAAAGCCCGGAAATGTTTGGCAATCTTGAAAAGGATATGCTCAACTCTGATCGCGCCCGCGTGTTGCACGAAGCATTTAAGAAGTTGAACGAAAATCAAAAAACAGTAATCGAACTTGCCTACTTCGAGGGTTTGTCTCAAACCGAGATGGCCGAGAAGATGAATCAACCGTTGGGCACGGTGAAAACTTGGGTACGCACTGCCCTGCAGGCTCTCCGAAATGAATTGGGGGAGGCATTAACTGCATGATGTGCGAGGAGCTGAAGGAGATGTACGAGCTATACGCCATGGGCGTCTCCGGCGATCCGGAACGAAACGAAATTGCGGCGCATTTGGCTAGGGGCTGCGACGCTTGCACGCACGGCGTCAAGCTCGCCCTTCAGACCGTGAGTTTTCTCGGTTCAATCGCTCCCATGGTTGATCCGCCGGCCCGGCTTCGCGCTCGTGTTCTTGCCATCGCTGCCAGCCAGCCCAAGTCGAATCGCTTTTGGAATTGGCAGCAGGCCTGGATGGCGGCAGCCGCGGCTCTAACGTTATTGTCCCTCGGGTTGTGGAATCAACTGATCGGAATCGACCGCTCCCTCGACGAAGCGCGTCAACAAATTTTGGCAATGACCGAATCGCAGGAAAAGGATCGAGCAACCATTCAACGCGCACGCGGGGCATTGAGTTTCCTGAACCAGCCCGAGACGCGCCTTGTCACCTCATCCGGATCCACGATCGAGTTACCGCCCAAGGCCCGCGTGTTTGTAAATCGGCGCAGTGGCGTGCTGCTGATGGCCGGCAATCTACCGAAACTTGGTCCCGGAAAGATCTACGAAATGTGGTTGATCCCCAAAGGCGGCGCCCCCGTTCCAGCAGGGTTATTCCAGCCTGACGAGACCGGAACCGCGATGCATATCCGTCCAGGCGAAATGGATGTAGCGGCAACAGCGGCAGTGGCGATCAGTGTGGAACCGGAGAGCGGTTCAACAGCACCAACGACGACGCCAATTTTAGTGATGGGCTTGTAGACTACAACTAACATCTAGGTCTAACGTAAGCATGCAAAGTGCCCAGGATGCAAAGTGTCCAGGATGCAAAGTGGGGCAGCCCCCTGGTATGCGGCGGGCCTGGCCAGCCTCTACGATTGTTTCGGAAGTTACAGGCGAACTAACGATTCCGTAGCGGATCATCCGACGATTACAAGCTCTTGCGTTGCCTCAACCGGAAGGGCTCGCAAAGACTCCTCGCGCCTGTGTTCCAGAATCAAAGCGATGGATGCTCTCAAATTCTCCAGGCATTCCTCATGCGTTACGCCTTGCCCGTTGGCCCCCGGGACCTCGGCGCAATAAGCCACGTATCAGTACCATCTCGCTCGCCAACCGCAGTGGATTCGTTGCGCATATTCGTATTCTAGCGGAAAACAATAGCTTTTCTTTTTAACGCTTCAGTATGCTCATCCTGGCTCAATCGAAACGAACCCAACCTGCTTCCCGTAATTTCAATCAAACCCAATCACCGACCATTTTCCGCCACTTATCAATCACTTGCAGCCAAGACCCTTGACTCCGCCTGCTACTGTTGAATTAGAGAGAAGAACTCCTGGCCAGGATGCTCTCGTTCCAAGCGTTCTCTCTCAAGGGGAGCCAGCTCTCGGGTCGATCTGGGAAGCTCAAGAAAACAAATCAGCCTTCCGGTTGGATGGAAAACCTCTGTTGGTTCTTCGGTTGGTGGCTGAAGGATCAGAACCTGTAAATTAGGCAGAGTTGCCGGGCGGGCAGCTTGATGAGGTGAAATGCAGCCGGTTCGCTGATTTCAATTTCGAAATCGAAACCAGCCAGAGGCCGAAGTGTTCTTAAACGCCCGGCCTCTCTGTCTTACGAGGTGAACCCGGGCCGAAGCATCATTGCAGTTGGATCGCGTTGCTTTCAAGAATTGCGCCCCAGCGGACGATAGCGTCGTAGGGGCTATGCTTGCACTTACTCTTGGCAAACTGTTTAGCTTCTTCCACCACGGTATAGGGATTTTCACCAACAGCGACGCGAAGAGACACCGACCTCCCTTGCACACTTACCGCAGCATCCGTGAAGTCTCCTTCGATTGTCCTGCCGGGGCCGACGATCAGAAGCAGGAGGGGCGGAAACCTATTTGGCGGACAACCTGGACTTTCAGTCACGGGCGTTGAGTCAATCGTAACCTTATCGGCAGACTGCTCGATATGGTAAGCAGGTCCCCACAGGTAGAAGTCATAAACGTAAACTGCGACATCCAAGTTGTTTGTGATCCGCCAATGGAGTAGCGCTCCCTCCTGGATGGGCCTTGCAATCTCCATGATCACCGCCGTCTTGAGGATCTTGCGGGGCTGGGCGTCGGTCAGCCTAGGCGTCAGCAGTAGAAGGCTCAAAATGATTGGTCCCAGTACTAGCCTTGTCATGGCACATCATCCGGGCGAGGCGGGAGCCCTTGCTCTTTCCGCAATTGGTTCTCAATTTGAAAGGTCTTACTTCCAGGCCCGTCAGCGTAATCGGAAATACCGAGCAGATGGAGACGGGCATGACCCAGCACTTCGTGACCAGCAATGATGCCAAAGGGATTCGGAATGATATTACCTACCGAATCTCGCATAGGCGCGACTCTATCAATCCCAGCCACATTCCGGCCAAGCGAAGCGATCGCGTTACCAGCCTGGTACGATGTCTGCGAGTCAAAGTTACTCATCTGCACTGTTACAGTATTCTTTGAGCCGATGGTCTGGACCAGCATGTTGTAGCCCTGGGAGTGCGTCCCCTTTAAGTTCGCGGCTGCGGCCTTGTCAAGGACCAAGTTTGTCTTCCCGTTCTTATCGGTGGTCGTTCTAAACAGAGCAGCTTCTCCCTTCTTGGAAGCATTGGAGAGTAGCCGCTTCTTTTCCTCTGATTGGTCTTCCGCAGAGCCAGCGAGAACGACCTCGTGGCCGTCCGGGTCGATGTAGCGCAGCGGGTTGTTATAGGCGTACACGTGCTTATTAAGTGACTGCGGATTCATGATATCCGCGTAAGGAAGCGGCCCGGGCCGATCCGGTCTCCGTCCACCAACTTCATAGCCCCGCCCGTGAATTCATCAGTACTGGTAAACCTTCCCTGCGCCGAAGACATGTACCGAGCGCCGAAAAAGTCCAGCCCGGTTTCAGCGTCTCTTTCCTTGCCGGTACTACCGGATCTTCTGCCGGAATCGTACAAACATCCGCACACGCCCGGCGCGGTCAACGCGTTAGCTTGGCCGATGGGCGGGTGCGAGACGCGCTCAACACCGCCGAGGCCCAGACGCGAGTTTTCGCTTAGCGGCACGTTGCCGTAGACGAACGAACAGGCGGCTAAAAGTAGAAGACCGAGTCGCACTTCAACGATTGTACCTGCCGCGCGACTCATGTAAGGTGGTGCAGACCTCCTTCGCGCCGGCTACGCCGTCCCTCGGTGGGCAGATCATTCGATTGAAGTCAGACTTCCGGCAGGTTGTCGAAGCCCTCGGCTCAGATTGCCTGGTAGACATAATACGCGTTATCCGATTTGCGGCGGGCGGCCAGGTTGGCGTGGGCTTTCACTTCGTAAAGCTCAGAAAGAATTTCTAAGAAAGACAGCCCGCGCCCAACCTAACCGCAAGTTACCGGCGCATCCGATAGACGCGGCATTATGTCTACAGGCAGGTGCTCGGGCTTCAGCCTTACTTACTCACCCCCTACCCCCTCAAGGGGGTTCAGCAAACAACGGGCGCGAAACTCGCGCCCCTTGTCCGCCCCTGTTGCAGCGCTTCGCGCTGTGAGGTGTAAGAGATCCGCTTCGCCCTGCACAGCCGTGGCGCCGGGCCGCGGCTTGCCTGGGGTTGTTCCTATCACAGCGGTCCTCGCCGTCAAGGGCTCAAACACCGACCCTTGACCGCTCCGGGCCGCTGTGAACAAGGCCCTTATATCAGGCAAGCCGCTATTCTGCTTCGCTCTCTTCTTTTGGTTTTCTTTCCAGCTTCGCTGGATGCGTCGCGCGATGGATTTCCTGTAACTGCCGGATTGCCACGTGCGTGTAGATCTGCGTCGTCTTCAGATCCGCGTGGCCCAACATCGCTTGAATGAAACGGATGTCCGCGCCGCCTTCCAGCATCAACGTCGCCATCGTGTGCCGGAACAAGTGGCACGCGCCGCGCTTGCCGATTCCCGACGCATCCACATG
>JANXXI010000138.1 GCA_025350695.1 Acidobacteriota bacterium | reverse complement strand
AGCTTCGCGAATGTTCTTTGAACGATCTCCGCGAATGAACAGTTCCGACGAGGGAGGAATCATGGCCTTGAACTGAGGCATCATCGCTCGGATTTTGTCCACAACTTCAATCGTGTTGCTGTTGGGCTGGCGCATCACCATCAGGTTGATGCCCATCACTTCGGAATCCTTCGAATAGGCCCACGAAGACGTTCTTTCGTCCTCCACACTGTCAACAACAGTGCCCAGGTCTTCCAGACGCACAGCTGCTCCGTTACGGAAACTCACGACGGCTTTACGATAGGCATTGGCATCCATCAACTGGCCGTCGGCTTGGATATTGTAGGCCTTATGTTGGCCAAACAATGCTCCGGTCGGCATATTCACATTCCAATTGCGTACAGCCTGGTCCACTTCGTTAATGCCGATCTTCCTTGCCGCCAGCTTATTCGGATCTAGCTTAATGTGCACGGCATACTTCTGTGAGCTCATCACCATTACCTGCGCCACCCCAGGCACGGTGGAAATGCGTTGCGCGATCATTCGTTCGGCATACTCGCTTAGTTGGCTCATCGGCAAGGTTTTGCTGGTGAGCCCAAGGAACATCATCGGGGAGTCACCAGGGTTGCTCTTGCGGAACGAAGGAGGGCTCGGCATGCCGGAGGGCAAAAGCGGCATGGCCGCGCTGATTGCGGTTT
The DNA here is from genome assembly GCA_025350695.1 of Acidobacteriota bacterium. Taxonomy (GTDB): domain Bacteria; phylum Acidobacteriota; class Terriglobia; order Bryobacterales; family Bryobacteraceae; genus JANXSF01. The sequence continues at coordinate 16,180 of JANXXI010000138.1, read as the reverse complement.
GCACGTCGACCGCGGCGCCGTCCAAGCCGCGATTCAAATCAAACTGCAGCGTAATTTGCGTCGAGCCGATGCCACTGACCGAAGTCATCGAATCAAGGCCGGCGATCGTTGTGAATTGCCGTTCCAGCGGCGTGGCCACTGAAGAAGCCATGGTGTCAGGATTCGCGCCGGGCAAACTGGCCGACACAACCAGCGTGGGGAAGTCGACGTTCGGTAGATCAGAAACGGGTAAGGCGTTGTAAGCCAGAACACCGAACAGAGCTATAGCCACCATCAGCAAACTGGTTGCGATGGGGCGATGGATGAACGTCGACGAAAAGTTCATGGCGTGCCTTCCTTCCCTTTCTCTTCCGATTTTTTCTTTCCACCCTTGCCGCGTTCGGAAACACGACCGCCCGGCGCGACCCTAAGATGGCCATCCGTCACAACCGTTTCCCCAGCTTGTAGACCGCTGCGGATTACCAGATCCTGATCAATACGCGCGCCGGTAGTCACCGTCCGCATCTCAGCCTTGCGATCTTCGGAGATCACATAAACGTAAAGGCCCTCTTGACCGGTCTGCACAGCCTGATTCGGCACGACGACCGAATTGCGAATAGTAGCCAAGCGCAGCGTTACCCGAACAAACTGGCCGGGCCACATTCTGCGGTCATCGTTTGCGAACGTCGCTTTCAACTTAATGGTGCCCGTTCCGGAATCCACGTTGTTGTCAACGAAAGTTAGAGTACCGGTATGAGGCGCCGCACCGTCGTCTTGCGGCGTTGCCACTACTTGGAGTTTTCCCTGAGCCATGTACTTCTTCACGTCCGCGAGAACTGCTTCCGGTACTGAGAATGTTACGTAGATGGGTTGAACTTGGTTGATGGTCACAAGTTCCGGCGTTTGCAGCGAAACCACGTTGCCTTGCTTCACCGTAATGTTGCCGGTGCGGCCATCGATAGGCGAGCGAATTTCGGTATAGCTGAGTTGCGTCTTGGCGTTATTCACTGACGACCTACTGGATTCAATCGAAGCGTTGGCGCTTGCGATAGCGGCCTTATCCGCGTTGATGGCCGAAGCAATTACATCAGCGTTCGTGCGGTAAAGTTCAACTTGGTCTTTCGAGGCCAAACCTTCTTTAAACAGGTTGGCGAAACGATCAGCCTGGCTCCGTACGTATTTTTCCTGCGCTGTTTCTCGCGCTAAATTGGCTTCGGCCTGACCTAGTACGGCCATGTCTTTGAGCAAATTTGCTTCCGCTTGGCGAAGCATGCCTTCGGTGGGCCGACGATCGATGGTAAACAGCAGATCGCCCTTCTTAACATAGTCGCCTTCCGAGAAGGAAACCTGGGTGATCTCGCCGGGAAGTTGCGCTTTCACGGTAATGACGGAATGCGCCTCGACATTCCCAATTACCTGCACTTCCATCGGGACATCCTTCAGGACGGCCTTAGTTAGAGTGACCGGCGCGTCGCCACCGCCCTTTTTGCCTCCTCCTGGAGGTCCACTGGCCGCAGTTCCGCCGCCTGGCTTTTGGCAGCCCCAATAACTTGCAGATGCGCCGATCAAAAAGAGAAGGACGAACTTTTGGTGAAACCGCACACGCTTCTCTTGCAACAAAACCCTCATCAACCCTCCAACCGGCCAACACTTGTGTAAAAAAAGCATCGCCTTGCAGACTCTATATCAACTACCAAATAAATCACCGAGCTTCGCATAGGGGGAAACAAAAGGCGAATCCAACGAGGGACGTATCGGCTTCACTTTGTATCGGCGTCCACGGCTCAGTGAACGTTACCGTTAACAAGCTTACTATTACTTAAACACCAAGTAAATCATCACTTTCGAAACTCGAATTCCAACGGAACTCCAGTCCCCCCAACGGTACTTCTAATTATGACGACAGTACCAACCGTCGCCAAGTCGCTCGCGGTTGAGGAGCAAGTAATTACAGATCCCTTCTATGAGTGCTCACATCCTCCAACGGAAGAGAGGATGGAGTGAACCTGACAAAGCGACGGCCCAGAGGATCGTCTTTCATCGGTTTCGCAGCCAGTCGGCTAAACGCGCACCCCAACTGGACAGAACCAGATCCGTAGGCGCAAGGCCAACTCCATGCGGACCCTTTTCATAAATGTGAAGTTCGACCGGAACGCCCGCCTTACGCAAGGCCAGGTAATAATAGATGCTGTTTTCCGGAGGCACGCCCGTATCAGCATTCGTATGAAACAGGAATGTCGGTGGTGTCGCGCTAGTAACCTGGTTCTCACTCGATAAGTACTCCACCAGATTCGGATCCGGTGCTTCACCCAGCAAGTTCTTGCGCGAGCCCTTGTGGACGAACTCTTCTTTGGTAAAGGTCACAACCGGGTAAGAAAGGATGGAAAAGTCCGGGCGGGAACTGGCCTTGTCGATTGGGTCGGCCGCCTTCCCGTCGCCACTATCGAAGTGGGTAGAAACAGACGACGCAAGATGCCCACCAGCGGAGAAGCCCCATACGCCAATCTTATCGGGCTGCACTCTCCACCTGGTGGCGTTCGCTCGAACGGTGCGAACCGCCCGCTGAGCGTCACCAATTTCTACCGGGTGGTGATACTTCGGTCCAAGCCGGTACTTCAGCACGAAGGCCGAGATGCCCTGCGAGTTTAACCACTCTGCGATTTGCTTGCCTTCGTGATCCATCGCGAGCGCGCCGTAACCACCACCAGGACACACCACGACAGCTTTGCCGTTCGGTTGTTGGGCGAGGTAGGGCGTGATGGACGGCTTGTCCACATCCTCTTGCCCCAATGCGCCGGGCGCCCCTGATGGCCATAGCAGTTCCGGTGTGGGTTCAGCAGTCCGCCGCTGGCCGATGGCTGCGGACGACAGGAATGCGAAGATCAACAAGCGCTTCATGCGTTTCTCCAAATCAGACTTCTTTCGTTGGTTGGATGCCATCACGCGAAGGGCGATCTCTTCATCGCGTACTCCATACTTTCCTGGGGCACTTCGTACTTGGAATACGCGCTATTGCCCACGTAGCCCAAATCCTTAACGCCAATCGGGCTCGTGTAGAAAGCATCAACGGTCATCTTGCGAACCCAATCGAAGAACTTGGCTCCGGCGGCCAAGGGGTGGGCGGGCTTTAGACTGTAGTCGGCGAAATCCTTGTGGAGCGCTTTCTTCATACCCGATACTTCGTCGGCGCGGCTGCGTTCCGCTCTCTCCGCTTCCACTAACAAGTCAAGCATCGCAGTCTGATCGGAAGCGCTGGCGTTGACGAAACTCTTGCCGAAGCGCCTATTCATTTCCGCATCCAGCCAAGCAAGTCCGCCATGATAAATTCCCGCCAGTTGTTTATTCTGGCTGCACAAGACGTCGATGAACGGCGCCGCTCCAGCCTCCCGCGCGCTGCCCGAAACATCGTCTGCGGGAACAATCAATTCCGCCAACCGTTCCAGCGTCTTAAACTCCGCATTGGACATTTCCTTGGCGATATATGCGCCTGTCGCTTTCGTCGAACTGGTAGCCTCGGCATGCACGTGCTGCGCCGCCGCCACGTCTTCTATCACGCCACCAGTAGCCGCCACCGCGAAGGCCAGAGCCTTAATCAGGTCACGGCGGCTTGGACCCGCCGGCGGATCTGTCTTTGATGATTGTTCAATGTTTACTAAATTAGACATTGCCCCTCTTCATTTCATCGGCCAGATAATCACATCCACGCCAAGCCAGCGCGTTGATCGTCAAGGTTGGATTCTTGTCGGGATTGCTCACGAAAGAGCCGCCATCCATTACAAACAGATTCTTCACTTCGTGCGTCTGCGTGTAGCCATTCAGCACGGAGTTCTTAGCGTTGGCGCCCATCTTCACCGTACCCACTTCGTGAATAATTGTACCGGGCGTGGAGATGCCGTCCGACTCACGCTGAGCATTATTCAGACCCGAAACTTTGCCGCCCATGCCTTCGATGATCTGAGTAAAGGTGCGTTCCATATGCCGCGCCTGACGCCATTCGTGGTCGCTCCACTTGAAGTGGAACTTCAACACCGGAATGCCCCATTGGTCCACAACGCTCGAATCCAGTTCGCAATAGCTGAGCGCATTCGGAATCATTTCGCCACGTCCGGAAAAGCCAACCGACGCGCCATAGCGTTGGCGAATATTCGCCTTCATATCCTTGCCATAGCCATACCCGCGCGCCGCGCCATGGAAGCTACCAACGCCCGGCATGCCGTAGCCGCCCCCGATTTCCACGTGATACCCGCGCGGGAAATCCAACTTGTTATGGTTGTCCCATAGCCACCAAGGCATGTAGAGATGCGCTCCACCGTAGCCGTCAGTGTCATAATGCGGCATGCCTTCGAGGGCCGGAACATAGCCACTCAATCCGAAGCCCACCGTGTCCATTAGGTACCGCCCCACCAAGCCTGAACCGTTAGCCAGACCATTGGGAAATTCTTTCGATTTCGAATTCAACAGAATGCGCGCCGATTCGCAAGCGCTGGCAGCCAACACAACAGCCTTGCCGCGAATCACCCGATGCTCGCGCGTTTTCTTGTCAATGTAGAGCACGCCATTCGCCTTGCCGTTGCCGTTCGAAAGCACCTCGCGCACCATGGCGTTATCGAACACTTTCACCAAACCCGTCTTCATCGCCGGGAAGATTTCCACTTGGCTCGAACTGTAGGCCGAGGCTGTTTGGCAGCCACGACCGCATTGTCCGCAATAGTGGCAGGGAGCGCGCCCGTTGATCGATTTGGTTATCACAGCCCGCCGATTAGGGATGCAAGGAATCCCCAGCTTGTTGCTGGCTTTCTTGATCAGCATCTCGTGCACTTTGGGTTCCGGTGGTGTGTGGAATTTGCCGTCCGGCGCACTACGAATGCCTTCCATGCTGCCGCAGACGCCGATGAATTCTTCAGCCCTATCGTAATAGGGCGAGATATCTTCGTAGCTGATGGGCCAGTCAAATCCCAGGCCGTCGCGCGTGTACGGTTTGAAATCGTAATCGGAAAAACGAAATGACATACGGCCATAGTGATTGGTGCGGCCGCCGATGATGCGCGAACGGAACCATTCAAACTTGCTGCCTTCCCCTACCGTATACGGCTCTCCTTCCAGTTGCCAGCCGCCGCTTGTGGTGGAAAAGAATCCGAACGGTTTGCCTTTGCCGAAGTAGGAGGCGCCACCTTCTTCCGCCCCTCGATGGTCGTAATCGGAAGGTTTTTTGTGTTCCAGAAACTCTTTAAAAGGGTCCAGCATCGGCCCGGCTTCGAGCAGTGCGACTTTCAAGCCCTTGCCCGTTAGCACGCGCGTGGCTGTACCGCCGCCTGCACCTGAGCCGACTACTATGACGTCGTAAACGTCCGGACTGTTGGGGATCTGCGCCATGAGGACATTGCATCACAAATGACGTGGGTTTGGGAAGCGCTCCACTTAGAGCCCCGGCATTGGCTGGCCCCCAGGCCTGGCCGTTTGGGACCGCAAATACGTCATCAAGTTGGTCATCTCTTCCCGATTCAACACTTCATCGAATCCTTCCGGCATCAGCGAGACCGGCGCGAAGCCCATTTTCACGATCTCCTTGCGAGGAATGCGCACTTCGTCTCCAGGCCCCGTGATCAAGCGAACAGCTTCGGCGGTCGATTTTCCCAACACGCCCGAATACATTTCCTTAGCCGTCTCCACCCGATACACTTCGTGGCCCGGCACAAAACTTTCACTGGGCAAGACGATCGCTTCCAGCAAATCATGCTTGCTGCGGATCGCGCCAATCGACGTCAAGTCTGGTCCCACATGGCCACCTTCCATGCCGATCGTGTGACAGCTTGAGCAACCCGTCTTTGCTCCGAAAAATAATTCACGGCCCTTGAGCGCGTCACCATGATCGGAAAGAGTCGATTCAAGGCGCTTCAACTTTTCAAGGCGAGTCAATTTGGAAGCCGCCATGCGGTCAAGCAGACCACGGGCAGCCGTTACAACAGGCGGAGGAAATTTTGCCAATATAGCTTTGACCCGCTCCATGCCAACGGTACCCAGTGCGCCTTCATGCGCTTCGAGTGACTTCACAAGATCGCGCCCAACTGCCTCGGTAGATCCCTTGCGAAACACATCCAGCACATTGGGAAGCACCAGCGGATCGGCCTTGGCCAGGTAGTTCTTTGCCACCGAACCCATTTGATCTTCGTTTAACTGCGCGCGACTCAACACTTGCCCCGCCGCCAGTTTCACTCCAGCTTCGACCCTGGGCGACAACTTGGCCACTAAGTAAGTGAAATGCGTTTCATTCAATACGGGCGTTCGCGCTCCAAGAGCGCTGAGCGCCGCAACGCGAATATCGTCAGATTGCGTCTTGTCGTCCGTTAGCTGTGTCAACAGCCCGTCTAAGGAACCGACGCCACGAGCTCGTAGAAGACCGATCGCGCGAAGGCGAACCGCAGCGTCCCTGTGCTGCAACAATCGCCCCAGTCCGTCCGTCCACGCCAATGGAAACTCTTTCGAAGAGCAACGTTCGGCGGCGTCCAGCAGGAACAATAGCCGCGTAGAGTCAAGCGAAGCATCGCCCAGCGCCACACCGAGCGATGTTCGCATCCCTAGGTCATCGCAAAACGCGGCGAAAGCATCCTGCAACGACTCCGCTTCGGATTCGGCAAACCGATCGCCACGAAGGCGGCCCACCAAAGCGGCGGATAGCGGACCACTCCAAGCCGGGTGACGCGAGGCTACCCACATGGCGGCATGCCGCACTCCCGCATCAGTATCACTCATCAAGGGCAGCAGTTGATTGACGCTTAACCCGCTCTTCTCCATTTGGTCCAACGCAATCAGCGCCGCTTTACGAACATTCGCCCGCGGATCATTCAACTTTGCCGCAAGCAGCACGCCACTCTTTAGCTGAATTAATGAGTAAATAACAGAATGTTCGACGAAGCGATCGTCAGCCGTGGCCGCAGCTTCGAGCAGCGCGGGCGCGGCGCTTCGATCGCCAATTTGCCCCAGAGCAGCCGCCACCTGCCTACGAACGAAAGGTGGCTGCCCTTCAAGCATGGCAACTAATGAAGGGGCGGCCGTTACGTCACCCGCCATCCCCAACTGCCGGGCTGCAGCCTGGCGAACCTCTGGCCGATGATCCGTAAGAGCCACCCGTATCGCGCTCAGCGCACCTTCGCCTCCAATCCTATACAAGGCGAAAACAGCCGCAGCCGCGCCATTCAAAGTCATGGCGGACTTGCGTTGGGCCGCTAATGCCGCAACCGCGCGCGCCTCCACCAATTTCTGAACAGCCCGATCCGCCACTGCCGGACGCGCGTCATCAAGCAAGGCTGGCAACTCCTGCGGAGTCCAGGCAAGCTTCGCGCCTCTCGGGTCCGCCACTCTAGCCCCCTGACGCCGGATTCGGTAAACAGCCCCTTTTATATTAGGCTTAGCAACCCGTGAAAGCGGACACCCGTGGATGAACCAAGCGCCCGTATCCAGCACTAGCAAGCTTCCATCGGCATCCTCCATCACATCGGTAGGATGCATGTCGGGATCGCTTGAAGTGAAAAAGTCAGTGTCCTGTGTTTTGAAAGTTGCCCCGTCACGAGTCACTACGTGCCGCTGCACGCGGTGCGAATTAAACTGCGCACTGAAGAGGTTGCCTTGATACAGAGCCCCAAATGCCGCACTACGATAGCGAAGCAGCCCCGATGGCGCAATACGGGCAAACTTCGTCATCACGGGCATCAAATCACCCGTACGTTGAAATTCTTCGGTAACCGGATACGGCTTCGGATAAACGCCACCTTCCACGTAATGCAGGATCGAGTCGCGCATGCCATCGCGTGGATCGGTGAAATAGGTCATCGTGCCGAACACATCGCCAGCCTCAGTAAAAACCACTTCAACGGGATTATCAAAACCGCCACCGGCTAAGACTTCAAGCCCCGTGCCATCCGGCCGAACGCGCCAAATGCGCGAGGCCTTCCCTTCATAGTGGCGGCCGTCTTTAGTGTCGATCTTAAATCCATGGCGGCCATCCGTCAGATAGAGCATCCCGTCCGGCCCCAGGACCGGTCCATGTAGACTCGCGGCATTGGCCGAAAGATTCCATCCTTCTACAACGCTTTCACGCTTGTCCGCCACTCCATCGCCGTTTGTGTCCGTGAATTTATAAAGTCGCGGCGGCGCCGCCACGTAAAGCGATCCTTGATAAAAAACAGCTCCCGCCGGCAACGTCAACTTATCGGCGAACACGGTGGACTTGTCATAAACACCGTCGCCATCAATGTCTTCCAGCATGCTGACGATGTAAGTTGGGTCGGAGGACATCTCCGGCGTCTTCACTGTCTTGCCAGAAGATTCACACAGGAACAGCCGGCCACGATCATCAATCGTGCCCAGCATCGGATAGTTGACCAGTCCAGGCTTGACGGCTAACTCAACCTCGAAGCCCACCGGAACTTTGACCGAGCCTAAACCAGTAGCTGAATCGCCAGGCCGCGACCCTCGAATCATCAAACCGGCACTGACTGCCAAGGCCGAAGCAAGGGCCAATCCAAGTTTTTGCATGTGTCCGCATCTTATCGCAGGCGGCTCTGTTTACGCCATCTGACCGTGATGGAAACTGGTGAAGTACTTCGACAGCGCCAAAGCAACGGCTCCGGAAAGCGAAGCATGGACCGCATGCTCCGATGGAAAAATACGCACACCCGCCAGCCAGTAATCGGGCACACGGCTCTTAAGCACATCCCAAATTGCAGGCTCAATCAACTCCCAGCCGCAAGCGGCAAAATCGTCCAGACAAATGGCTGCCGGGTTCAAACCCGTAATCACGTTCATCAAGCCTAGCCCAAGGTTGCGACCGGCTTCGGCTGTTGCCTTAAGCGCGGCGGCATCCCCGGCCTTCGCCCTCCGAATAACCTCCCGCGAATCACAAATCGCCTCACCGCCCTGTTCATGATAAAGCCTGCAAAGAGCCTTGTCGCTGGCATACTCTTCCCAGCAACCATGGTTGCCGCAGAGGCATTTTCGGCCGTCGGGATACAACACGGTGTGGCCGAACTCACCGGCCCTGGCAGTTGCGCCCTGCACCAAATGGCCACCGAAGATCAGGCCTGTACCCAGTCCCCCGCGAAGTGTAACGAAAACAAAATTGTCCAGACTCGCGCTGCCCGGAGCCGCAAACCATTGCTCAGCAAGTGCCGATAAATTTGCGTTGTTGTCCCAGTAAAACGGCAGATCAATACCTTGCCGAAGAATGCGAATCGCCTCCACATTCCGCCAATTCAGATTCGTGGCCGCGATCACCTGCCCGGTCGCCGGATCCAAAATGCCTTGAATCGAAACGCCAACACCCAGGATTGGGGTCTGAATCCCGCTGATTAGATCAACCAGCGCTCTGTGTGCGCGGTCCAGGAATGTCTCCGGGTCTTTGTCGGCGGCAACTTCCCTACGGTCCACAATGTTGCCCACCAAATCGGCCAGCACAAGCGTGGCGTCGAATGGCGTTATTTCCACCGCCACTACATTTCGCGATCCTTCCACCAAACGTAGATTGCTCGGCGGGCGGCCCGCCATTGCGGTCGGCTCAGTCTTTTCATCGGCAACCAACCCAGCGGTTTTCAATCGCTCCACGATGCCCGTGATAGCGCTTGGGGAGAGGCCCGTGGATTTGGCGATAGCAAGGCGAGAGATCCCTGGTTGGAGAACGATATGCGTGAGCACAAGCCGCTCATTGGCTTCGCGTAGCGAAGCCTTACCCAACGCGCCTTTTGTTGTGAAGGTTACCGGACGCAATTAACAATCCTTAAACAGCGAAGTTATTAGCTTAGTAAATTGTTAACCATCCGTGCAAACACCCATCGGAATTGGGGTGTTCGCTGCCATGCGTTAAGCCAGCAACCGCTTCACCAACTCCCCATGTACATCCGTCAACCTATAATTACGACCTTGGAATTTGTAGGTTAGCTTGGTGTGGTCGAAACCGAGTAGGTGCATGATAGTCGCGTGCAAGTCATGTACATGAACTTTTTCCTTAACCACATTGAAGCCCAACTCGTCCGTCTCACCCATCACCGTCCCCGGTTTCACGCCGCCGCCTGCCATCCACATTGTGAATGCATTCGGGTGGTGATCGCGCCCGTCACTACCGCCCTGCACCATTGGCGTGCGTCCAAATTCGCCGCCCCAAATCACCAGGGTGTCGTCTAACATGCCACGTTGTTTTAGATCCTTCACCAGCGCCGTGCATGCTTGATCGGTGTCTTTGCAATTCACCTGGATGTCCTTCACTAAGTTGCCATGCTGGTCCCAAGCTTCGTGGAACAACTGCACGAAACGCACGCCGCGCTCCACCAGTCTGCGCGCCAACAGGCAGTTGTTGGCAAAGGATGGCTTGCCGGGCTCAGCGCCGTACATCTCAAGAATATGCTTCGGTTCTTTCGAGATGTCCATCAACTCAGGAGCGCTCGATTGCATGCGAAAAGCCATTTCAAACGAACTGATGCGCGTCGCGATTTCCGGATCGCCCACCGTATCAAGCCGCATCTGATTCATCTGCTTCACTGCATCCAGCGAATCACGCTGAAGCTCTGCATCAACACCCTTAGGGTTCGACAAGTACAACACCGGATCGCCCGACCCGCGGAATTGAACGCCTTGATGCACGGTGGGTAGGAAGCCCGAACCCCAGCAGGAATTCCCGCCGCTGGGTCCTTTCTTTCCCGAACTGAATACAACAAACGCCGGCAGATCCTGCGTCTCCGCACCCAACCCGTAAGTCACCCAAGCTCCCATCGAAGGGCGTCCAAATTGTTGTGAGCCCGTATTCATCAGCAGTTGACCGGGCGCATGATTGAAGGCGTCGGTCTGCATGCCTTTCAAGATGGCGATGTCGTTTACAACCGTCGAAAGATGCGGAAGCAGTTCACTCAGTTCCGCGCCGTTCTGCCCATGCTTTGAAAACTTAAACTTCGGACCCAGCAATTTCGAATTCGGATTAATGAACGCCGCCCGATAGCCTTTCAGCAAATCAGCGGGAGGCAGCGTGCCATCGAACTTCGCCAGCTGCGGCTTGTAGTCGAACATCTCCAAGTGCGACGGCGCGCCAGCCATGAACAGGTAAATAACGCGCTTGGCTTTCGCTTCGTGGTGGGGCTTCTTCGGAGCTAAAGGATTCGCATTCACCGCCGCTTCCGCGCAAAGCGAAGTCAAAGCAGCCGCACCCAACCCCACGCCGCATTGTTCCAAAAACCAACGTCTGCCGATATTATTCGTGAAGTTCATAACGTTATTCCTTGGTAATGGTCTCGTCCAAATTCAGCAACACGCGCGCCACGCTGGTCCAGGCAGCCAACTCCTGCGAGTTCTCGCCCACCAGATCCGCGGCATTCAATCCGCCCGAGGCGTAACGCTTACGTTGTTTATCAAGCAGCCCCAACAGCGTCGAGGATTCCTTCTCGTTCGGCTCCCGCGATATGCATCGGCGCACGGCAAAGTTCAATCGCTGCCCATCAGATTTACCGCCCTCCGCCAAGGTTTTCGCCGCCAGTGCCCGCGCAGCTTCAAGGAAAAGTGGCTCATTCAAAGTCGTCAAGGCTTGCAGAGGTGTGTTTGATCGCGATCGCCGCACGCAACTTGCATCCCCATTCGGAGTATCGAAATTCTGCAAAACCGGATAAGGAACCGAACGGTAGCGAAACGTATACAGCGCCCTTCGGTAACGTTCCGGACCCTTTTCTTCTTTCCAGATTTTCGGACCGTAGCTCACCGGCGGCTGAAACAAAAACTCCGGCGCGGGGGCATAAACACTGGGTCCGCCAACTTTCGCGTTCAACAAGCCACTTGCCGCCAAGGTAATGTCTCGCACAATCTCGCCTTCCACACGCACCCGCGGCCCACGCGCCATCAAACGGTTGTAGGGATCTTTCGACAACAACTCTTCATTCACCTTCGATGACTGCCGGTATGTTGCCGAAGTAACAATGGTTTTGTGCAATTGTTTAAGGCTCCACCCTTTGTCCATGAATTCCACCGCAAGCCAATCGAGTAACTCACCGTGCGACGGAGTCTCCGCCTGCGTTCCCAAATCTTCACTTGTCGATACAATGCCCGTGCCGAAGTACTGCTGCCATACACGATTCACCATTGCTCTGGCAGTGGTTGGCGCATTCCGATCGGCTACCCATCGCGCGAAAGCCAACCGATCAAGCGGCCCATCCGTCTTCGGAAGCGGATTCAGATATGCCGGCACACCGGCCTCCACCGCCTTCAACGGTTTCAGAAAATCCCCTCGAAATAAAATGTTAGTAGGCCGCATCTCCTCACGTTGCGACAATACCAGCTGCGATTCCCCTTCAGGATGCCCAGCCCACTGTGCATCAATCTCATCATTGGCAGGCTTCCACTCTGGAACAGTTGTTCGCCAATAGTTGAATACAACCTGCGTTTGCGCAGCCGATCGTTCCGCTCTGGGTCGCGCCAAAACTTCTCGAACATTAGCCGGCAACGGATCAGCCTTCGGTTCGGTAGCCGCCGTCACCGACAAACGCATCCGGCCCAAATTAATGTTCTGGTTATCGTCGCTATTCCAACCGCCAGACTTCTGGCTCAAATAGATAATAAGCTCCGTGCCGCCCGCGTTTTCGATGGGCGCTTCCGGCACAAACACAGCTTTGCGCGGAACATTTCGCCGGCCCGGCCCAACGTCAATCGTCCAGGCCGTCTCATCCTTGCCATCAATGGCGAACTCGATAGGACCCGTCACGCGGCGCTTCTTCGTCTTATCAAAGAATTGCGTGTCCAGATCCTTTTCCGCGGGGTTCACATCAGCCGTTGCCCGCACGATCTTCACCGCTTTCGGTTTCTCAGCGCTACCCGCCGCCCGTGCCTCCACTGTGAATTCCGTCAGCGCCCCTAAGCCCTTGGTGGAACGCCCCGGTCCATTCAACGGAAGGTTAGGATCGTTCAACAACTCCAGCCGGAACCCGCCCACCCGCTTCAAATCGGACTTCACCGTGAACTTCGCTGTATGTTTAGTCGGCGCATAACCAGCCGCTAGGAACGACCCGTCCGTCATCGGTAGATACTTCTGCCCGCCGGTTGAAATGTCGTCCACATCGGGCCGAACAACTTGCCATTCCGGTTGATCGTTGCGAACCGCATCCTCCCAACGCGCCATCCGTTCAGCCCAATCGGGAGTGCGGTGCTGCAGTTCGGTTTCTATCTCGCGCGTCTTACGAAAAATCTCCGCGCGCCTCTGCTGTTCAGCCCCCGTGTAAACCCCCACGTTCGATTCATGCGCATTGTTGAAGAAAGCGAAGATCTTGTAATACTCTTCCTGCTTCAGCGGATCAAACTTGTGATTGTGGCATTGCGCACAACCGATGGTCAGGCCCAACATACTCTTGCCAATCGCATCCATGCGGTCAAACATTGCTTCCATCCGGAACTGTTCCGGATCCACTCCGCCTTCTTCGTTAATCATCGAATTGCGTAGAAAGCCGGTCGCCACAATCTGGTCTTGCGTGGCCTTGGGCAGCAGATCACCCGCCAGTTGCTCAATCAAGAACTGGTTGTAGGGCAGATCGCGATTCAACGCATTGATCACATAATCACGATAAAACCAAACACTGCGCTGCTTGTCTTTCTCAAAGCCGTCGGAATCAGCGTAGCGCGCCGCGTCCAACCAATGCCTTCCCCAACGTTCGCCATAGTGGGGCGAGCGCAAAAGCCGGTCGATCTGCTTTTCATAAGCGTTCTTGCTTTTGTCCGAAAGAAACGCATCCACCTCGGCAGGCGTCGGCGGCAATCCTATCAGATCAAGGCTCGCCCGCCGCAACAACGTGGCCCGATCCGCCTCAACGGAAGGCGCGAGCTTTTCCTGGTCTAGCCGCGCCAACACAAACCGGTCAATCGGATTGCGCCCCCAATCTTTCTTCGACACAGCGGGCAAGGCCGGCCGCACCGGCGCAACGTAGGCCCAATGCTTCTTAACGTCCGTAGGCTGGCTCGCCACCGCGGCGTTCCACTTCGCCCCATCATTGATCCAAGCCTTGATAGCGGCAACTTGCGATGCGTCCAGCGGCTTGCCCACCATCGGCATTCGAGCCTGATCCCCAAGTCCCGCCACACGCTGGTAGAGCGAACTACCAGAAGCGTTCCCTGCGCGGACAGCCTTCGCCGCTCCAGCCTGCGAATCCAGGCGCAGCTCTCCCATCTGCATTTTCTCGCCATGACAGGAAAGGCACGATTTCTCAAAAATGGGTTGGATCTCTCGAGTGAAATCGACAGGCTGAGCAATCATGCACAGACTGCCAATCACTAGAGCCATCGGCGCGGTTGGCTTTCGGATGAACATTCAAATTGACCTACTTAAAATGTACCCAAATCCCGAGCCCAGCGCTGAACAGACACAAAGCGAACGGCGGACGGCTCCCTAGGAACCGTCCGCCGCTTTGGTCCATCTACTGAGCGACCAGCTAGAAGTCGTATCGCAATGCAACTTGCATGATACGAGCCGCTGTGGTGCTGCTGAACTTGCCGAACGAGGCCGGAGTATCCAGATTCACGCTGATGCCCGTAAAATTAGCATTGTTGAACACGTTGTACGCTTCGGCCCTTAACGTTATCGCATGCTTTTCAAACAACTTGAAACGTTTAATCAACGAAGCGTCGGCATTGAAGTAGCGAGGATTGCGGAAGCTGTTTCGCCCGGAATTCCCGATATCCCCAGCCACCGGATAACTAAATGCCCCGATCTCCGCCGCCGAGTAGAAGAATACGCCATCATTGCGGCGCTCCACTCCTCCTATATTGCGATTCCCAGTGAAGTTAGCCCAGGTGTTCTGTCCCGAAGTCGTCGCCCGTTGGGAACTAACCGTGAAGGGTGCTCCGTTCTGCCAACTGCTCAACAGACCGATGTCCCATCCACCAACCAAGGAATCAGCCCAGCCGGGCATGCTCCCACCGAAAGCCTTTCCCTTCCCAATGGGCAGTGTGTAACTCAGTGACATATTGAACACATTGGGACGATCCACGTCGCTCCGGCCCCGGTTCAGTTTCAGATTGAAGTTGTCAATCGTGTTAGTGAAACCGTTGGCATCCACCGAACCATTGTCGACGCTCTTGCTGAACGTGTAGTTGGCTCCGGTTCTCAAAGCGCCAACATTGCGGCGTACGCTTAATTGAACCGAATTGTAGTAAGACCGCCCATCGTTGGTCCCATATTGAACTTGGTTGAACTGCGGGAAGTTGCGCAGGTAAAACGGCGAAACGCCCGCCGCCGCATAGCGCGTGTATTGCGTACGATCTAGATTGTCGGCAGCCGTACCGACGCGGCCTTGCGTGAAGTTAGATGCGCCTAGAGCTGTAATTACCGCCCCCGGTGTTCCGAAGATCTTCACCAAGGTATTGCTTGCCGCGGGAACGGCCGATGACGACGCCTGGAACGCCTGAATTTCCTTAAACGATTTCAGGAAATCTTCGTTGATCCGGGTCTGGTTCAAGTCGCGTTGCATGAAGAGCTTCACGCCTCGCGAGCCCACGTACCCCACTTCCAAGATCGTGTTCTTGGCTATTTCCCGTTGGATATTCAGGGCAAAACTTTGTACGTAGCCCGTCTTCAGATTCGGATCAAACACCGTGACCGTGAAGGACCTGGTTTGCGGCAATGTCAGCACCGGGGCAGGTGGCTGAGCGGTCGCGGGGATACCCAACCCGGCCCTAACATCGGAACCGGCCGCGGAATTCGGGAACACTTGCGATGTAAAGGAAAAGCCGGGAGTGTTGCCGTCCGCCGCACTAACCGTGGCGCCAATGGCCCTGTCGTAGAACACACCGTAATTGCCGCGGATGGCAGTTTTGCCGTTACCCTTCAAGTCGTAAGCGAAACCGATCCGGGGAGCAAAGTTGTTTCGATCCGGATTGAACCAGGCGTTGTTTTTGGTCACGGCAAGATCGCCAATCTGAGAAAGCGCGCTGATGTTGCCAATTTTGTCCAATGTTCCTTGCAACCCATCGCTTTCTTTCGGCACTGCGAAATATTCGTAGCGCAGACCAACATTAATCGTTAGATTGCGCGCAATCCTCCAATCATCCTGGAAAAAATACCCACTCTCATTCAAGTTGAAATTCCGTGAACGCGGAACTCCCGGACCTTGAAATTTGGTCAGATCGCTGTAGTAGCTCTGCGTCACTATATCCATGCGCCCTAGGACATCGTTGTACAGGCTCTCAAAGC
>JANXXI010000011.1 GCA_025350695.1 Acidobacteriota bacterium | reverse complement strand
CCATGGGCCGTCGCCTTGGCCGCTTACTCTACGAAGGCCGCTGGTTCGATCCGCAGGCAATGATGCTACGCGAAACGCTGCAGCGCTGGGTGGCAAAGGCAATCACGGGCGAAGTGTCGCTGGAACTGCGCCGCGGCAACGATTATTCGATCCTCGACACCGTAAGCCCCAATCTCACCTACAAGCCCGAACGCCTGACCATGGAGAAGCATGCCGGATCGTTCTCGCCCCTTGATCGAATCGGCCAACTAACCATGCGCAACCTGGACATTGAGGATAGTCGCGAAAAATTGTTCGTCTACAGCAAAGCTGGCCTCATAGGACCGGGATCTTTCGAGGGGATACGCCTGCTCGAAGGCGAAGAAAAAAAATGAATGTAGTGGGCAAGGTAGAAAGCCTTTGGCGGTATCCGGTGAAGAGCATGAGGGGGGACGAAATCCCCCAGGCGTTCATCGGCTTTGCCGGCGTCTATGGTGACAGGCTTTACGCCATTCGCAGTACTGCATCCATCAAAGGATTCCCGTATTTGACCGGGCGTGATAAGGCGTCCATGCTTCAATACCGGGCCACCTATGAGAATCCCGCGGCTATGGAGCAACCGGTCAATTTGATCGAGGCTTCGGAATTGGGTTCAGGCGTCACGCCTCTGTATGCAGATGAAGTTGGCCGTTCTGTTAAGGTAACGACGCCAAATGGCTTGTTGTATAAGATCGACGATCCGGACCTCCTAAATGAACTGCGCGATGGCATCGATCCGAAACATGAACTTTCGTTGATTCGGTCTGAGCGGTCACTAACTGATTGCCGACCGGTGTCGCTGATCTCGCTTCAAACGGTGAACGGGCTTGGAGCGGAAATCGGTATGACAGTCGACAAGCGGCGCTTTCGGGCAAGTATTTATCTTGATCTTCACGCGCCCGGCGGCCCTTTCGGGGAAAACAATTTCGTCGGTCGGATGGTGAAAATCGGAAGTAAAGTCGTGGTTGCCGTCACTCATCGGGACACGCGTTGTAAGATGATCACCCTCGATCCCGACACCGGCGAAGCCAACCCGGAAATCATGAAACAGCTGGCGAACGCGCACGGCAGCCAGGCGGGTGTTTATGGCTCCGTGGTGGTGGAAGGGCTGATTCGGCCGGGTGATGAAGTGGTTATTCTGGACTGAGACCAACTCTGTTCACTTAGTATCTGTCGACTAGCCCCCGATGGAGGAATCGGGGGATTCTTCCGAACCAAGGCTGCTGTTGGGGCTTGAACGATCCCCCGATTGCTAGTTAAAATCCAGGTTTGGGTAGCAGCGCTAGTCACGCTTGCCACTAAGACTACATGTACATGCCACCGTTAACATCCAATACGTGGCCAGTGATATAGCCGGCCTCGTCACTAGCCAAGAACTTCACCGCAGCCGCTATATCTTCCGCCTTTCCTAGCCGCTTTAACGGAATCTGTTCTAACATCTTCTTTTTCAATTCATCGCTCAGGGCTGCGGTCATGTCCGTATCAATGAACCCCGGAGCAATGGCGTTCACCGTGATATTCCGGCTGGCGATCTCACGCGCTATCGCTTTCGTTAAGCCAATCAGTCCAGCCTTCGACGCCACATAGTTTGCTTGGCCAGCGTTACCCATCTCCCCCACCACCGAACTGATGTTGATCATCCGGCCCCAGCGCTCTTTCATCATGCCCTGCATCACTGCCTGCATCGCGGTAAATGAACCAGTCAGGTTGGTTTGAATCACGGTGTCCCAATCGTCGGGCTTCATGCGCAGCGCCAAGCCGTCCTTTGTGATGGCAGCGTTATTCACCAAAATGTGGATCGGGCCAAACTCTTTTTGCGCCTTGGCCACGCCAGCTTGAATCGAATCTCTTGAGGACATATCAACAACAACCGTTTTAGCCGATCCGCCTGCTGCACGCACCTCTGAAGCCACTTCTTCCAACTTATCCAGCGAGCGGGCAGCCAGCACAACACGGGCTCCGGCACGTGCTAATTCCAAGGCGCAGACGCGACCAATGCCTCGGCTGGCTCCGGTTATCATTGCGGTACGGTTTATCATATTAGTTCCATCATATGGCATATAACGACCTACGCGAATTCATGGCCGCTCTTGAAAAAAATGGCGAGCTGAAGCGAATCCCCTTCGAGGTGGACCCGCACCTTGAGATAACGGCCTTTGCCGACCGCAGCGTGAAGAACAACGGCCCCGCACTGCTATTTGAAAAGGTCAAAGGCTCGCAATTTCCGGTGCTAATCAATTCCATGGCCAGCATCAAGCGGATGGAACTGGCGCTGCAAGTCCCGAACATGGATCAGATTGCCGGGCGCATTACGGATTACCTGCAAATGAAAATGCCGGAAGGCATCATGGGCAAACTGAAAATGTTGCCCATGCTTGCCGAGATGGGCAACTTCTTCCCAAAAATGGTTTCCGGCGGGCCTTGTAAAGAAGTTGTGCTGCGCGACAATTTCTCCCTGAAGGACATTCCCGTTCTTCATTGCTGGCCAGAAGACGGCGGCCCGTTCATCACGCTTCCTCTGGTTTTTTCCAAGAACCCCGAGACCGGTAAACGCAACTGTGGCATGTATCGGATGCAAGTCTACGATGACCGCACCACAGGCATGCACTGGCAGACACACAAACAAGGCGCCGACCATTACCGCCGCATGTTGAAGGAAGGCAAATCGAAACGGATGGATGTTGCCGTCGCCATCGGCGCCGACCCGGCTGTGATGTATTCCGCCATTTTGCCCCTACCGCCTGACCTGGATGAAATGATGATCGCCGGATTCCTTCGGGGGAAACCCGTGGAAATGGTGAAGTGCGAGACGGTGGATATCGAAGTCCCAGCCAATGCTGAATTCGTTTTAGAAGGCTACGTGGAACTCGGTGAGCAGCGCACAGAGGGGCCCTTTGGTGATCATACAGGCTTCTATTCTCTAGCCGATGAGTACCCGGTGTTCCACGTTACTTGCATAACGCGCCGCAAGAATCCGGTGTACGTGACCACTATCGTCGGTCCGCCGCCGATGGAAGACTTCTACATGGGCAAGTGCATCGAGCGGATTTTCTTGCCGCTGATGCGTTTGAACTTGCCCGAGGTGCGCGACATCTGCATGCCGGCGGAAGGTATTTTTCATAATCTGATCATTGTTTCGATCCGCAAATCGTATCCGGGCCACGCGCGCAAGGTGATGCATGGCATTTGGGGCACTGGGCAAGCGATGTTTTCAAAGTGCATTGTTGTGGTGGATGAGGACGTGAATATTCAGGATCTGAGCGAGGTGGCGTGGAAGGCGTTGAACAACATCGACCCCCAACGCGACATTGAATTCGCCTTAGGCCCAATCGATTCGCTGGACCATGCTAGCCGCCTAGCCAATTTTGGATCGAAGATGGGAATTGATGCCACTCGAAAATGGCCGGCGGAAGGGTTCACCCGACCGTGGCCCGATGTGATCAAAATGTCGCCTGAAGTGACCAAGCGGGTAGACGAATTGTGGACCCAGGCTGGATTGAAATAGGGGCTTTGTGCTAATCTAAGAACACCACTCCACCTAAGTATGGTGCCTTTAGCTCAGTCGGTAGAGCGCTTGATTGTGGTTCAAGAAGTCATGGGTTCAATCCCCATAAGGCACCCCACCATCCAATTTTTAAATCTAAATGCTATTGAGCTTGCGTTTTGTCATGTGACCTTTGTAAGATAGACAGTCATGGGTAGTAAAGTGACTCAATCGCAGTTGAGGGAATACCAGGTGGCCTCGAACACCTTTTTCGAGATGTCACGGGAGCTTTCCATGCGCGGAGTGGTTTTCGGCGTGGAAGAAGGGCCGCTTCGGCTCGACTTTAAAAATGCAGCGCAAGCCGGTGAGTGGTCGGTTGATATGCTGGTTCCTTCGCAATCCAGGCTAACGGACTCGATTGAGGAACTCGCGGCAGTTGGCCCCGATACGAGCA
>JANXXI010000391.1 GCA_025350695.1 Acidobacteriota bacterium | reverse complement strand
CTCGTCGCTATCGATCGCGCCATCCACGCCATGCCGCGAAGCCCGCCGAGTGCGGACCCAATCGGGCCATTGCTTGTAAAATTCTTCCTTGTACGGCAGCGTTTTCGGACGCGGGACGGGCAGGCCATCGAACAGCTTCTGATGGCGTTCGGGCGCTTGAAACGGCGCATGCACCGCTTTGTGCGAAAGGTAGACGCTGAACGGCTGGCCGGCATTTTCGCGAATGAAGCGGCGCGTCTCGGCAGTGAGAATGTCGGTCATGTTACCCTGCACGCGCTTTCGTTCGCCGTTGATGTTCACTTCAGGGTTAGTGTATTCGCCTTGGCCCCGGAAGCTTAGCCAGGAATCGAACCCAGGCTGCGGAGCATCGCCTTCGCCACCCATGTGCCATTTGCCGAAGAACCCGTTGCGATAGCCGCCGATGCGCAGAAGTTGCGGGAAGTTGGCTAGTTTTGGATCGAGGGCGGAGAAGTTATCCTGAACGCCGTGCTGATGCATGTACAGGCCGGTCAGCATGGACGCGCGGCTGGGCGAGCACAACGATGACGTGACGAACGCGTTGGCGAAGTTGACCCCGTGGTTGATCATGCGGTCCAGATTCGGCGTAAGACCTTTCAGCCAAGGGTGACCGAGCGCGCCGATGAAATCGTAGCGATGATCATCGGCAAGGATGAAGACAATGTTTCGCTTGCGGGTTTGCGCATGGGATTGAAGGGCGGTGACTCCCAGGGCAGTATTCTCGAGAAAGGTGCGGCGCGTCATAAAGAACCTAATTGTAGTATGGCGCGAAGCATCAAAGCGGGCAGGATTGGCTTCGTTTTGCAAACGGCAGTTCTTGTCCTTGCGGCCGAAGTGGTAGGCGCGAGGTCATTCGTTGCAGGTTTGGCTTCGTTTTGCATTTTTGGATTTTGCGCGGGCTCGTCGACCAAGGCTAAAGCCGGCAAGCCGGTTGGGTGGTGCTCAATTCGGAAGGCGATGGCAAGTGCGTCGTAGGCTTGGAAGGCCTCTTCGGAATGTTGCGCATTGGCGATGTTTGCGGCGATTTGAGCTTCGGCGGCCATAATATCCTTCGAAATGGATTAGGGCGGCTGGTTCCCGTCGGGAATAACCTCCCTTTGATTCTATTGTTGCGTGTGTGGGTAAGAGGAGCGCGGTTTTTTGCTACTGTAAGCAGTTGAACGGATTGGGGAAGGGTGCTTCAACAAGGCTTGTGACGAAACAAATACGAGAGGTAATCCGAGCCCCAGCCCCGCTTCGCCGAAGCTACCACACAGCTGGGGTGACGCTTGTCTGTCCGATGCCGTCCCCGAATTGGAATAGCATCGGGTGCGCGATCCCGAAGTGGAAAAGTATTCCCGGTTCAGCCTTACGCGCTGAAGCCCTACGCTTCCATGGAAACCATCTTCAGATCCTTGGATAGGCGGAGAAGATAGCGAATGGTTTTCATGCCGCCGTGGGCAATGTCGCCGGTGGCAAAGATCAAATCGGGCTTGCGGCCGGCTTTGGTGTAGCGGGCAACGGAATGGATCAGAGCGTTCAAGACTACGTCATGCGAGTAGGGATCACTGGCCTTCAGGTGAAAGTCGGAAATATGCAGCCAGTTGAGACTCATTTTCTATAAGCTAGCGCATAAGAGTGTGGGCCATGAATCGGCGTAAGGCTTCTCCCAGCGCTAAACTAGGTCTTGCTCCCAGCTAACGAAATCCATCTGTGGCTGCTTGAAGTAGAGCAGGACAACCCGATCCACGACGCAACGGGCGAAGCGCTGCTATCCACCGAAGAACTTGCGCGCGCAGCCCGCTTCCGTTTTCCGGCCGACCGCCGCTTGTACCGCGTCTCTCATGCGTTCTTGCGCGAGACGCTCGGCAGTTATCTCAACCGTCCCCCGGCGGAGTTGGAGTTCATCGCGGGCAGCCACGGACGTCCCGAACTAATAAGTGGCGAGTTGCGGTTCAACCTAACCCACACTAAAGGATTTACCGCTTGCGTCATAACCGCCAAGGCGGATTGTGGAGTGGATGCGGAACCGATTGACCGCCGCGCGGACCGCGAATTGGTTGCCAGTAATGTGTTTACCGAAGAGGAGCGGGCAACGATTTACGCCCGTGCCGAATCCGAAAGAGCGGCACAGTTCTTTCAGTTCTGGACTCTAAAGGAAGCCTACATTAAAGCTCGCGGTTTGGGCTTGTCTCTTCCTCTAAAAGAGATTTCGTTTAACGTCAGCGGCCCTGAACCGACGGTGACGCTGGGTCCGCGCATTGCCGACGATCCCGCGCCGTGGCGATTCTGGAGCGGTATGGCTTCGACGCGCCATCATTACGGCGTGGCGGCGAAGAGCTGCACGCCTATGAATCTGCGAATATATCGTTAGGCAAATCATGGCAGCCTGTGGGGGAAGTCGGGAACGCTTACCCTCG
>JANXXI010000364.1 GCA_025350695.1 Acidobacteriota bacterium | reverse complement strand
TGAACAATACGCCTACGATTCCAAGGGGCGGCGGATTTGGAAGTTTGATCCGAGTGTGGGGACGAGTGGGCAGGAGACTTGGTATTTTGTCGGGGCGCACGGCGAGCGGCTAAGCGACGGCGGCGATGATGTGAAGTTTGGAAATAAACTGATCCGGTCGAATGGCGCTACGGTGGTAAGGGATCGGGTGAGCTCAGTAGTCTGGCGTGGTGGAACGGCTAAGTCTTATTACCCTTTTGGCGAGGAGCTCGGTTCTTCTGCGAACAACGGGGTAAGGTTCGCAACCTATACTCGCGACGCGGGGACTGGGTTGGATTATGCTGAGCAGCGTTACTTCAACAGCACCTTAAGTAGATTCATGAGTAGCGATTTGTTCACCCATAGCGCCGTTTCGGGAAGCCCTGCCTCATGGAATAGGTATACTTACGCTGCAAACGACCCAATAAGATTCCAAGACCAAACGGGTAGTGAGGAATGCGAAGAAAACTGCGACCTTGACAACGACGACGACGATTACGGCGACGGAAAAGGTAATGGAAACAATACAATTGGTAAGGTAACGAGGGGCCCTCAAAATAATCCTCTATTGGATCAGATGCGAGCGGCTCTGAATAAATTTTGGGACAGTTCCCAAGGATGCCGGGAGGTTCTTACAGGATTGTACAACATAGACCGGAAAAAGCCGGATGGATCTTACTCACAAGGTAGTCTTATGTACAAATTAGAATACAACACAAATGTTAGCACAGTTTATGATCAACTAGGTTATACGATGGACGATTTAGGTGTACACAGTGATGACGGAAGCACCGAGACAGTGCAAAATTTCTTCGCCAGGACCGGAGCCGCCGCTTTTGTTAGCCAGAAACCCGGAGACGATCCGCAAGGTCCTCCGACCGCTTCAAACATCATCGTCTTGGGGCCGAACTACCTGTGGGGTAATGGATCTACTGACTTTCAACTCTTCCAGGGGCGTGTAATCCTGCATGAAATGCTTCATGTGTATACTGGGAAAAATGATACACAGCTTGCTGATAAACTCGGGTTGGGAGTAATTCCCAACGGAACCGAGGCAAGCGCTGTAATTTCCAACTGGCTGAGGGGTGGATGCGCCAAACAATGAAGCTCTATCTGGTCTTACCTTTGATATCCAATTTCCTTTTTGGAGCGGATCCACAAGAATTTGAAATAGTCCAAGAAAAATCCCATCGTAACCTTCGAGTGGTCCACGCAATTGCCGGGGAACAATTTTGGATGAAAGGGAATCAAGAGGAGCGGCGGAACAAAATAGGATCCAATTTTTGCACTTCTGCTGGTATAACCAGTTTAGTAATGTTTTCGGGAAAGAAAGATTTTTCGCTTCTACACACATTGAGCGACCATCCTTTTAATTTTTCCAATACTTTGGGAATATATTCTATTTTTAATAGAAAATACGAGACATATGCTTACGACTTGCTTTGCCATGGCAAAAACATTTTGAGGGCACGGGAATTCAAGTCAGGGATTGTTACCGAGTACTTAAATGGCAAGGAATCTAGTCATCTCAGCGGACTAAATGGAAAAAGCCTTGTTGCCCTCCAACTGCACGTCGATCAGGGGAGCGGTGGCAATGGCATGTTATTAAGTGGAGCAGACATAACATTCTTCCTGCGTACCTCCACGGATCCAAGCAGAGCCGAATGCGAAATTGTCGCCAACCAATTGGGTAAACTTATCAGCGATGCAGACATATGGGTTTTCATGCGAAGGGACGGTGAATTCCGTGAAGAGGGCGGTCCGCACTTTGATATTTTTGGCCGCTGGCCGTCTCCCAGCGCCTACCAAGAACGGCATCGAACGAAGCAAAAGACTAAGCGGACTACTGCATGCGTACTTAATAGAAACGGCAAGATATCCTTCTCTAAATGAAACTGAGCGCCGCGCCCCTCACACCTACGCGTTCACTTACAATAACGATCCCATCCCGCACCTAACCAGCATTGGAAACAACATCGGAACCGGCGAGAAATACAACTTCACTTACAATCAGAACCAGAGCCTGTCGTCGCCCTTCAACAGCCAAAGCTTCGGAACAACCACGGGCCTGGCCACGGTCGGCAACGCTGCCGGAGCCCAGCACTCCTTCACCTACGACGGATCCATGGAAATGACGAAAGTCACCTTCCCCTACGGCGGTTACCTGCGTTGGGATTACGTATCCACGCCCATGCTTGGCCGCACGCTGCGCGAAGTTCGCTACCGCAGTTGGGCCACGGCCGCCGGTCAGCCGGAAAACTTACACGATTTACAACGATGGCAACGCCAGCCTCAACCAGCATTCCTACACCGTGGTGCAAGACGCCGGCGGCGCGGCCGATAAAGCCTATTTCTGGTTTAGCTCGGGGCTGCTGAACACGCTATACGAACGCACGTTGCCCAGCTATGCAACCATGCGGCAAACCCAAGCCACCTGGGCCACCGACACTTTTGGCCGCCCCTACATCGCATCCAGCAGCACCACCGTAGATCCAGGCCAGAGTTACGCGAAGACCACGAAGACCGACCAGACCCTGGACAACTACGGCAACATGACGCAGATGATGCAGTATGATTACGGGAACCTCAGCACACCGGCGCGGACGTATGTCAATACATTTCTCTCCACTACGGCCTACACACAGCGCCACATCTACAATCGGCTGACGAGCACTACTTTGAACGGAACAACGCTTGTCTCGAACGGTTATGACGGCTACATTCGAGCCATTCCCCCGGGCTACAACCAATACACTTACCCTCAATACGGGTACCCAATATTGCCGCCCACTCCAGGACGGCAACATGATGATGCGAACTACGGCACGAGTAACCTCACGCGGGGTAACCTTACCAGCGTTACGTCAATCAATAGCACTCAGACTTTTTCCTTTAACACCCTTGGCGTTGTGGAGGACACCATCAAGAATGGCGTCTATTCCGTCGGCAGCACCACAGGCGTTACTAATTACGCTGCGCCATCGTCTCTCACTACAGGCAACCTGACAATGTCGATGAGTTACAACAGCTTTCTTGGCCTCACCCAGGAAACAGGGCCTAACGGAGCCACCGTTGGCTTGGCATACGATTCTTATGGCCGCCCCTCAACCGTTACGTCTCCCTATGGAGTTACCACCACGGAGGCCTATTCGTACAATCCGCCGACCAAGACAGTCACCACATCCACTCGTTGGACAAAGACCACCATGGACGGCTTCGGTCGTCCGGTCAAAGTGGAATCTGGTTACAATACTAACAATACGCCAACCACAGTCTCCACCACGGAGACCCAATACGATGTCTGCGCCTGCTCTCCACTCGGCAAGATGAAGAAAGTGAGCCAGCCCTATGCCCCCGGCGGAACCGTTTACTGGACCACCTACAATTACGACGCTCTGGGCCGCACCATCTCCGTCGTCGCCTCCAATAGTTCAGGGACGTCCACATACGCCTATCAAGGCAATCAGATTACCACCACCGACCCCGCCAATAAGTGGAAAACCATGGTCATGGATGTGTTCGGCAACCTGACCACCGTCATTGAACCCAAACCCAACGGGGCAGGAGCCACTTACACAACCAGTTACACTTACAATCTCTTCAACAAGCTGATTACTGTAAGCATGCCGCGCGATGGCGTCACCCAAACCCGTACTTTCAACTACAACACGCAACTGCAGTTGACCTCGGTAACCCAGCCCGAAAACGGAACCACCAGCTATACTTACAACGCTGACAACACCACCGCCACGAAGACCGACGGGAAAGGCCAAAAAACGGAATACACCTATGACTCGCTGAAGCGCGTCACTCAAATCAACCGTAAGCCCGACGGCGTTAACATCGATTACTGCCAACAAACTAATTACTATTACGATGCCAATCCCAAGGATTCCAACTTCACCCAAAACGCAACCGGGCGTTTGGCTGTCGTGCAGTCGGCCTATTGTCCTTACATCGCGCAGACCGGAGTTTCAATCCCATGGCAGCGCATGGACATGTGGGAAATGTACACCTATAACGGTCCCGGTGGAATCACGGCCAAGCGTCTTTTGGTGGAGCGCTCCCAGAATGTCGGCGGGTACCTAACCACTACGGTAGTGCAGGACAAGACGATTACATACACCTACGATTCCGAGGGCCGCGCCTACCAATACGTCCGCCCTGACGGCAAACAATTAACGTATACTTATGACGAGATGAGCCGCCCCAAGAGTTTGAGCGAAGTTACAAACACCGGCCCGATTGACGCAGCCAGGAACGCGCAATACAACGCCGCCGGCCAACTAACTCACCTGGAATATCGCGACACGCAATATCCAACCAATGGGGCGCTCTACATCGGCGAAAACCGGACGTATAATTTCCGCAACCAATTGACCAACATCACTGCGACTAATTCGTACTTCAATGCCACTCTGGTCAACCTGACATACAACTTTTCCGCTACGCAAAATAACGGTAAGATCACTTCCATGACGGACGCTGTCAGTGGGGAAACCGTCAACTACGCCTACGACGAACTGCAAAGGCTGATCTCCGCCAGTACAAGTGGCTCCGGGGGCTGGGGCATGACGTGGCTCTATGACGGCTTCGGCAACCGGCTGAACCAGGAAGTGATGGCGGGCAAGACGGGCATTCCGTCCTACATGAGCGTTGATGGCGCGACTAACCGGCTAACCGGCACGGGCTTTGCCTATGACGCCAATGGCAACATGACTTCGCGGCCGAGGCCCGGTGGCGGGACGGCGCTGGCGCAGACGTTCAATGTGGACAACCGCTTGGTGACCGCAAGTTCGACGGCGGTGAACATGCTTGAACAATACGCCTACGATTCCAAGGGGCGGCGGATTTGGAAGTTTGATCC
>JANXXI010000350.1 GCA_025350695.1 Acidobacteriota bacterium | reverse complement strand
GTAATAGTGGGGCCGAAGCGCCTTCGGCGGGCGGCCCGCAAGGACGCCCTGCTCGGGTGTTGGAGCCATTACGAAATTCAATAATCCTCGTCTGAGATTCAACTGCCCTTTTAAGGCACGCTCCAATTTTACGTCGGACACCAGCGGTCCCATAAGTCACTTAGCCATAGCATGTCAGCCTCGGCGCGGCAGTACAATGAACTGATAATGTCCCCCACCGAAACTGTCCATCCGGTCGTTGAATCTGAGCGCATCCATTCGGTCGACGCGCTCCGCGGTTTCTCCCTGCTCGGAATTCTCCTCCTCAATATCGTTTCCTTCGGCATGCCGTTCACCGCCTACATGAGTCCCGCGGCCTACGGAGGAGCGGAGGGCGCCAATTTCACGACCTGGCTCATTGCCATGACGTTTTGGGACGGCAAGATGCGCTGCATCTTCTCCATGCTGTTCGGCACAGGCACGATCATCCTGCTCGAACGCGCCGAGAAGCGGGGTGCCGGCATCGCCGCCGCCGATATCTATTTCCGCCGCACCATGTGGCTCATCTTGTTCGGCCTGTTTCACGCCCACTTGATTTGGGGAGGCGATATCCTTTATAGCTACGGCGTCATCGGCTTGCTCCTCTTTCCATTCCGCAAAGCCTCCGCCTATGCCCTCATCCTCACCGGAATCATTCTAATAGTTGCTCATTCGCTGCAGAATGTCGGCGGCGCCATTGCGTTGAGGGAGGTAGCTGCAAAAGCAAAAGAGGCCAAAGCCATCGAAGCTCGCGGAGTCTCCCTGACGCCCGAACAAAAGAAATCTATCAGCGAATGGAATTCCGTAGCGGGGAACTTTGCGCCGTCCAAAAAGGAGATCGATGAAGAACTCGCCGATCATCGTGGCGGTTGGATTCGGAACCTGAAACGGCGCTCCGGTGAAGCCATGCTATTCGAGTTCACCATGTTCTTCCAAATCATGTTCCTCGATATTCTCGGCATGTTGATCATGGGCATGGGGCTTGCCAAGGCCGGTGTGTTCGACGCCTCGCGCACCTACCGGTTCTACACCGCGATGATTGCCGTTGGCTTCGGACTGGGCCTGCCGCTCAACTATCTGGCCGCGACAAAATGGGCCGCCGCCCACTACAACTTTCCCGATTACCTTGGCTACGTAGGTTCCACCAGCGATCCCGGTCGCTTTCTTGTAGCAGGCGCCTACATTGGTTGCATCATGATCGCCGTCAAATTAGGTTGGCGCTGGCTCACTGTTCCGTTGGCTAACGTTGGCCGCATGGCGCTCTCCAACTACCTGCTTACCTCCATTCTCTGCACTTGGTTCTTCAATGGTTACGGCCTGGGCTACTTCGGCAAGTTGGAACGATATCAGTTGTATTGGGTGGTGCTCGCAGTCTGGACTATCAATCTGGTCTGGAGTCCACTCTGGTTGAGCCGCTTCCGCTACGGCCCCGCGGAATGGCTGTGGCGCTCTTTAACCTATTGGCAAAGACAGCCCATGCGCCGACGAGTATCTGACGCGAATTCCTTGCCGGAACCAGCAGTCCCTTAGCCCTCACCAAAGCGCTTAGCCAGGGGTATATAGTGACAACACTCCAAATGGGTTGAATTCGATATCGATACAAAAGGGGTATCCATGCGGAACATATTAGCGTTTTGCACAATGCTCGTAATGCTGCTCACACCGTCGTGGGCGCAAATTGGCACATCCACAATCACTGGCCGCGTAACGGACTCAACCGGAGCCGTCGTGCCAAACGTCAAAATCACGGTCATCCAGCTATCCACCAACTTCACGTCAACTGGCGCGACCAATAATGATGGCATTTACCGTATCTTGTCGTTGCAACCAGGGCAGTACAGAGTTTCGCTCGAAGGCTCCGGTTTCAAAAAGGCCAACGAATCAGTCGAACTTCGCACTGGCGATACGCTCGCTGTCGACGTGGTCCTTCAAGTCGGCAGTCTAGCTGAATCGGTGGAAGTCACAGGAGCCTCCGCGCTTCTGGAAACCGAAACCTCCGCCACCGGTAGCGTAGTCACCGGCCAAGTTCTGTATGACCTGCCGCTATATCAGCGATTTGTTAATTCCACATTGAATCTCGTTCCTGGAATGACCACCGCCGGTTACGCTTATGGCGGCAGTCTCGGTAGCTATCATCTCGCCGGTCAACGCGCCGGTGCAATCGGTATTTTTGAAGATGGGGTCAACGGTAACGATCAGGGCGCTGGCACGGAAACCACTAAGCCCATTCTTAACTCCGTGGCCGAAGTCAAAGTCATCACCACCTTGCCTCCAGCCGAATACGGCCACTCCGCCGGTGGTGTCATCAGCGCCGTGAAGAAAAGTGGCTCCAACGAAGTGCATGCCATGGGTTCGTTCTTCGGACGCACCCGGACTATGCAGCATCGTCTGTTTTTCGACAGACTAAGAACCTCGCAACCTACCAGCAATCGCCCTAACGGCGCCTCAGTGTTTTTTATGATGCC
This sequence comes from Acidobacteriota bacterium, assembly GCA_025350695.1. Taxonomy (GTDB): domain Bacteria; phylum Acidobacteriota; class Terriglobia; order Bryobacterales; family Bryobacteraceae; genus JANXSF01. The sequence goes on along the minus strand of JANXXI010000350.1, from coordinate 3,782 downwards.
TGACGCCAATGTCTCCGGACCTGTGATGCTTCCCAAGCTCTACGATGGCCGCAACAAGACATTCTTCTTTTTCGGATTTCAACGGCTGCACGAAAAGAAAGTAGCGCAAGTGGATACTGCCGTTCCAAGTTTGGGGATGCGCCAGGGCGATTTTTCATTTGCCGGCGCTAATGTGATTTATGATCCGGCAACCACCAGAAATGTGGGCGGCCAATGGCTGCGCGATCCTTTTGCCGGGAACCGTATTCCCACTACCAGGATTGATCCCGTAGCTCAAAAAGTGCTCGGTTACGATCCATGGCAGCGCCCCAACAAACCCGATCTTTTCAACTCCACCGGCGCCACCGGCAACTATGCCGCTGATGAAGTGTCGGCAACTTTCCTCAATGACATTAACCTCCGTTTGGATCATCAGTTTACGCAGAACTTTAAGATCTACTACTCTTGGACCGACAATAAATACCTACCGGGGCTGCAACGGCCTTGGAATGTCCGCCCCGATCGTGGTGAATTCGATGGTTCGGCCGGATATAGAGCTCCTTCAAGAAACCAGAACATGTCTTTTGGTAAGACCTGGATTATTTCACCAACACTGGTTAACGATGCCCGTGTTGGCTACTATCGCCGCTGGGCGCAAACCGTGGTTCCCTCCTTCCAGCAGGATTGGGGATCGAAGTTGGGAATTCCAAACATCAATAGCGACCTGATGCCTTCTTTCGGAAGCGGAGATCGTAACGGGCCCGCCACTATTTATGGTCTGAGCGGATCTACACCGAATCAAACAGTAAATGAAACCATTTCCTTCCGCGATGATCTTTCGTTAATTCGCGGCACGCACGCCTTCAAAGGTGGTTATGAAATTTTGAAATTCCGCCTGAATACCGCCACCTTTGCCAACCCGGTCGCCTTCGATTTTTCAGGCGCCACCACCGGGCTTCAGCCCAGCGGCGCCACCGCTCCTAACACCGGCAGCCCGTTTGCCGGCTTCCTTACAGGCTATGTCTCCTCGGCCACCTTCCGCACGGAACTCACTAGTTGGTTGCCTCGCTCCTCCATCAATAGTTTTTACTTCCAGGACGATTGGAAGGTGACTGCCAAGCTGACCATGAACATCGGCGTTCGCTACTCCAATGAAAGCCCGTTCAAAACCAAGTATGGCCTCATGAGTCAATTCGATCCCAACGCCACCGATCCGCTAACCGGCAAGAAAGGCGGCGTGATTCACCCCACTGAAGGGTTGAACAAACGCGACAACAACAACTTCAACCCGCGTGTCGGCTTGGCGTGGCACCCATTGCAGAAGTGGGTATTCCGCGGCGGCTTCGGCTTCTACACCGTGGACGTGAAATTCCCAGCGGGCCGCGATATGTACGACGAATATGTTGGCACCACCGTGCAACAATCCAATACCGGTGACCCCACGCCCATTTACCAGATCAGCAAGGGCGTCAAACCCGGCTCGCCCATCATTGCCAACGGAGCCAGTCCATTTTTTGGAACTAACTACAGCGGCCGCAACGTTAGCTTGTGGGATCCAAACCTGCGCAATCCCTACGTGATGAATTGGAACTTCAGCATTCAGCACGAACTGGGACGCAATTACTTAGTTGAAACCAGCTATCAGGGCTCCGGCAGCGTGGGCTTGATCGAACGTTGGGAATTGAATACGTTCCCAGTTGACTTCATGTCCACCAGCACCGCAGCGCAGCGGGATGCGGCTCTGCCAAACGCCCAAAACCTCCGTCCTTACCCCCAATTTGGAAACGTATCCATGCGTTCCAACTTCGGGCATTCCACGTTCCACTCGGGAACCATGAAGCTGGAAAAACGCATGTCCTCCGGATTCTACCTAAACACCTTCTATACGTTCTCCAAGGCGATCGATAGCTCCGACGGCGACAACTCCGGCGGTGGTGTCGCTCCCATTCAGAATCGTAATTTGGAAAAGGCCCGCGCTGGCTTCGACCGCAACCATCGCTTCATTGCTACGGCGAATTACGAGCTTCCCATCGGAAAAGGCAAGAAGTGGATGTCCAGCAGTCGCATTGGCAACGCGATCTTCGGCGGCTTGGAAATTTCCACGGTCCAAACTTTGGAATCCGGTAACCCGTTGAACTTCGGCTTCGCCAACAGCCCAAATAACTATTGGCCAGGATACGCCGGTGCCCGCCGCCCGGATCTGGTCGGTACTCCCGTCTATGATTTCGGTTTGTGGAACAACGGCGGGCCAGATCGCTTTACGTCGAACAATCGTCCAGCCGTAATCGATCAGAGTGCGTTCGCCTACCCGGCGGCGTACAAGATCGGCAATGCCGGACGAAATATTCTAACGGGTCCTCGTCTAGCCTGGGCGCAAATCTCGGCGCAGAAGAATTTCACCATCCGCGAAAAAATCCGCTCGCAAATTCGTTGGGATATGCAAAATGCCTACAAGACCTATAACTTCACCGGACCCACGACAACCGTCGACTTCCGTAACCCCGCAACCTTCGGCAAGCTGCAAGACGACCCGCGCACGGCGTCTCTCGGCGGCCAACCGCTAATGAACTTGACCCTGATGTTCCAGTTCTAAACTCAACGGCAACGTCTCGATAAAAATAGCCAACCTTCGGGTTGGCTATTTTTATCTGTATGCGCCGCGTGCCGTCTAAGACGCGGTTTTCAATCTCCGCATTAGGTACAGCAAAATTGCGATATTGACCACAAGCACTCCCACCTTTACCGCCGAAACCTTTTCCATTAATTCGTAAACTTCCACCGGAATGAATGTGGCCGTGGTGATAACCGTGAAGTATTCAGCCCAACGCCGCCTCAGAAGCAGCCCAATACCTTCGGTAAATAACAACCCCGAATAGAAAAGTTCCCCACCAGCCATTTCTTCCATTTGCATTACACTCAACCCGGATATCTTGCTGATCACCGCCGTGGCCTTCTTGCCATGCGGATCCACATGAAGGTGATTCGCCCACCCTGACAGCGTCACTTCGATATCCTTATGCAGCAATTTCATCGTGCCAAGTGCAGCCGCCAATAATAAAATGGCCTTCAGTAACTTGAAACCGGCAATCAGCATCACAGTTCTTGATATTTCCGTCTTTTTGTCCATTCCTAATAAGCATAGATGAATCTTGACTCAAACCAACCAGGTGCGCTAGCTTGGTATGTACTTAGTAGAGGTGCGGCGGCCATCAGTATCCTGCCAAAAAAACCGTTTCCGTAACGGGCAGGAAAAAGGGGCCGACAAGAAGTTTACCGCCGAAGTTGTGAGCGCTTGCGGAAATCAGCGCCACCGCTGGGGAGCATGGAAAAAATCCTGCTCACTGTCACTGAAACCCTAAAAGGTGAGGGTTCATGTGGAGCGCTATTGAGGAGCAGACCGCCGCGCACCACACGCGCACTCGCTTCTCCATCTCTCCCTCCTCCCCAGTTTCAGTCCCCTCATTTTGCAAGAAGGAGGCGTGCGTTATGAATGTTATTGAATTGGCCCGAACATTAATCGACATCGAATCCGTCACCCCTAACGAGGAAGCCGTTGGCCGCTACGTCCATCAACTTCTCAGTGACTTAGCCGCTGCCACAAATGGCGCCGTCGAATTAATTGAGGTTGAGCCCCATCGCTTCAACGTCTTCGCCGCCTGGGGTCAGCCGCTCGTCACTCTCTCCACCCATCTCGATACTGTCCCGCCATTTTTCCCATCTTCCGAAGATGACGAGTTCGTTTGGGGCCGGGGCGCTTGTGACGTCAAAGGCATCATTGCCTCCATGATCAAAGCCGCCGAGGC
>JANXXI010000332.1 GCA_025350695.1 Acidobacteriota bacterium | reverse complement strand
AAAGGCTCAGCGCCGTTGTGCACTTTAGCGGTTTTCTTAGTCGGCATTCGCATAGGCATCCACAGCCGTCGAATCGACCAAACTCAATTGACGGCGGATCCAGCATTTCTTGCCAGACTCGAATGATTTCTAGCACTCGGGGTGAGAGCAAAGCATAGCGGTCCTTGTTTCCCTTGCCTTGCTGAATGCGGATCGTCATCCGGTCGGCATCAATGTCGGCTGGAGTGAGTTTAACCGTGTCATAAATACGGAGTCCGGCGCGCCGTAGCTAACCATCAGGGTCGTGCGGTACTTCCTGCTGGGCACATGTGCGAAAAAATGCACCGCTTCATTCTGACAAAGAATCTCCGGCAGGGCCTTATTGGAAAGGCCTTGTCCAGTTTGATTCCGTATTCGCTCGCACGCCACCCTTATCGCTTTTCTCGTCACGTACGCTCAGGATTTTACGGGGTGTTTTACCGCCCTAGCCGTTTAGTTCATTGGTATAATCCAAAGACCGTGAACGTTGGGATTATGAACAGGCAGAACGCCGTGAACAACATAGGCAGTGGTGATTTAATGGCAGGCTATGGACTGCGGCATAATTTGGGGAGCTAAGGAAATGCCCCTAACTTCCTGGCCTTTAGGTAAGCGGTTTGCTTTCACTGTATTCGATGATCCCGATGCTCAAATGGAGAAGGACAGCCGGTTGGTGTATGGCTTGCTTTCCGATCTGGGATTTCGCACCACGAAAGGAGTGTGGCCGATCGAAGGCTCGAGCGAGCGCAACAGTCCGGGCGACACGCTGGAGAACACGAGCTACCGCAAACATTGCCAGGAACTCCTGGCCGCCGGTTTCGATCTTGGCTTTCATAACGCGGCTCCCGCATCCGCCGTGCGCGAGGAAGTAGGTCAGGCGCTTGATCGTTACAAAGAGTATTTCGGGCGCTACCCTCATACGATGGCCAACCATTACAACGAAGATGCAATGTATTGGGGATCATCTCGTTTTGATCCGCCTTGGCGCTGGGTGTATCAGGTTTTGACACGGGGTACAATGCATAACAAACATTTTGGCCACGTGGACGGCCATCCATCCTTTTGGGGGGATATGTGCCGGGAACGGATTCGATCCTGCCGCAATTTTGTGTTCCAGGAGATCGACACTCTGAGCGTTTGCCCCCAGATGCCCTATTGGGATCCGCACCGTCCGTACGTCAACGAATGGTTTGCATCGGCCGATGGAGCCAACTGGGAAACGTTTGAACAGACGCTAAGCGAAGCCAATCAGGACCGGTTGGCCGAGTCGGGCGGGGCCTGTATTATCTACACTCATTTTGGACATCGTTTTGTCAGAGATGACGGAACGCTACAACCAAGATTCGTTGCCTTGATGCGACGCTTGGCTGGATTGGGCGGCTGGTTCATACCCGTGAATGAATTGCTCGACCACTTAAGGCCCGCGCAAGGCCCGCATGAGTTGACATCGCGAGAGCGCCGCGGGTTGGAGCGCCACTGGTTGGCCCAAAAACTGTTTAGAGGGACATCGTAAGGCAATTGAATTTGTCCCAAGGCGATTACCTCGTTTATGCTGGGGGTGGATTGAGGCGGACGCCGCTATCCGTATCGATCCGCTTCAGAATTCCGGCGATAACAGCAAGCGGCTCGAGGGCGCTGGAGGGAATGATTCCGGCGGTCTGATCCGTGCGCATGCGGGGCAAGCGAGGCATATAAAACCGCGTTTGGGGCAGCACGCTTTCCAAATGCCGGCACAGTGCCTCGCCGGCGGCTTTGGCTGCGCAATACTCCCCCGTTCCGGCCTTCGGCTCGTCGAGGAAAATGGTGGACGGGTACAGCACTGTCAGGCTTTGGCTGTGTCGATGGAGACGTTGAACAAGTTCAGAGAATGCGTCGACATAGTAGCGTGACAGTTCGCGGTAAACATCCCCTTGAAACGCAAAGCGATTGTTCACCGGAATCCGGGGAGTTGCGAAGTAGTACAGGTGAGTGGGCGCGCCGAACACCGCTAGTTCTTGATCGGCTTCAGGACTCAGTTGCGTACAATCCATCCTTACCGCTGCCGCTGAGCCCCCGGCCCTGGCGATCTCTTCCACAACGCGATCAGCATCATCCTTACCCTGCAAATAGGTGATTACGACGGAGCCGCCGCCCGCGGCAATGCACTTCGCCGTCACTTCGCCGATGCCACGGGAGCCACCCACAACGACTGCGCGCTGAGCCGCTAAACTGCCGGCTGGAATCGCGGCGCGAATGTCATCCATGGCCGGCTGCGTTTGCGGGCGCGGACGGACGATGGTCGCCAGAACTCCGCGCAACGTGGGACCGCTAACCTCCAATTGAACACTTCCCAGTTTCGGAATCGCCCGTTTGATCGAAAACGTAAGCGCGCGGCCCTTTTCTTCCGGCTTTTCCCGCATGTTCAAATCGAGGGAGAGGTACAGCGAGTGGAGGCCCGGACATTGCATGCCAACCAGTCGCGTTGTGGCTAGCAATTCGGCTACCTGAACGGCTGGGACCAATTCACTCACCGCCGGCAGAAGCTTGCGCAGGAGAGCAGCATCGAAAGCCAGCGGAATTTGTCCGGAGGCGGCGCTAGCTTCGACCGCATCCAATTCGACGCATATTCGTGAGAATGGTTTGGATGGGCCGGCGATGGCCCCCGCGGTTACGCCGCTATTGAACTTTACGCGCAGTAATGTGGCTTCTGTATCTCCGACCGTGATCGAGAGACTGCATCCGTCCTGGCCACCCTCGGTTAGGCTCACATGCGCCAAAGTATCGAGGGGGATTGAATTGCGGAAATTCGCGCGGATAGCCTCAATCCCCACGGGCGCATTCCGGTCCCTTATCAAGCAATCGAGCGCCCACAGCATACCATGCACCCCGTGCACGACAGGAAAGCCGAAAATCGTGCGCCGGGCTCGTTCAGGGTCCAGATGCATTGGATTGAAGTCGCCAGACAATTCGGCGAATTCATTTTGGTCGGCAAAGGTGAAGACCCTGGATGAAAGCAGTACAGAAGAATTATGTATCGGCATTTGAAAAATGGCCCCTAGCTAGAGATTGACCAATCCGTCGCCGTCCCGCCGGGTGACGTGACTCGTGGCGGGCTCCACCATGTCGGTCAGCGACGGCGGCACCGCCAACAGAAAATTACTAGGATGACTGAGCCAGCCGCGTTCTTGGATGACCCGTTGGATCGGCTCATAGAGCTGGTTGGTAATCAATAAATCGGCTTTCATGGAGGTAGCAAGTTCCTCGGCCCCCGTCACCAGCGAAGCCTCTTTTCCCGGCTCAGCCAGACCGTCCGCCCAGGTCGCTACCCGCAGCGAACCGAAATGCCGGTGATTGGTAAACCGAGTGATTTTCAGGACCAGGAAGCCCCCGTCGAACCGGGCAAAGGTCACCCCGCCGTGATCGGTCATCTCCTCCCGGTATCGCCGGTTCAGCACCGCGCTGTCACGCGATACGCCAAAAGTGAGGTGGGTCGCCCGATCCCAAGCAGTTGTATCCTTCGCCGAGAACGAAGATACAGTCTCTAATCCGGCCACTCGGCCCCCCGTCCATCGCCGTCCTCTCCAACCGTGCAGAAGGTTGAATGCAATCGAGGGGAGCACGGGAATTGAACCCGCCAGCCTGGCGCCCTTCTTCTGACTGAGCGACGGCATGGAACGCAAAACCCGGCCCCCATGCAACACCCGGAAGTAAAACGGAACCGTCGCCACTTTCCAACGCAGTGCCCGTAGTAGACGGGGATAGGGCCGGTTCAGCGAGCCCATACCGATACTGTAGGAATTGGGCCAACGGCGGACAATTTCTCGCACCATCCACAAACTGACGCCCGCATACTTGGGATCAAAAAGACCTTCTGAAAGCGGACTCTGGATACTGATGATCTCGGCGGTCTGCGCCCCGACGCGCCCGGCTTCTATATCCGCCAGACAGCCTCCGCGCACATCTTCACCATCAACAACCAGATATTGGACTGCCGAAGCTTCTTCGCACAAATGGAAGTCGATCGGCGCCTGGGCGTCAATCAAGCGCCGGTTAAAAGCTTGGGCCGCCTTGGTCCACGAACTAGTATATGGCACTAGGGAAAGTGGCATTCAGGCGTTTCCGTAGGGGACTTTGTTCCACGACTGACAGCCGCGCCAGACCCGCGCGATGTCAAGCCGCACTTCTACTGGATCCCTTCCAGTTGGCGCAGAAAAGCCTGAAAAGACGTCAGATCCGGATAAGCCTCGGTGGGCAGCGCCGTCTCAAACTCTTCTTCTGTCGCAGCAATCAATGTGACGAGAGCAATTGAATCCCAACCGGGGGTCGACTCCGCGGAGGCCATCCGCAAATTCCCTACCGGCACATCGGGGAACACCGAGGCAAAGCAATCGGAAAGCCGGTCTTCCGTGGATCGGGTAGCGTTCATCAATTCTCCAAAACTTCGCAATTATCGAGATACAGCAAGGGTAGGCTCTTCCGTAGGGCGGCGACGCTTATTTCCAGTATACCCGATGCCGGTAACTCACCGACCAGCGTCCGTAACGCCATCGCAGTGGGTTCGTTTCGCTCCGTTTTCCGCCAATCAAACTGGATAGTTTGGCACTGCCAGCACTCCAAAAGACATTGTAAAGTCGCAAATTCGATCCGGCGTGAAAAGGCCCGGCAACTCATCACCCAGCTGCGGATCATCAGGTTTTCGCCCTGTTGCTCGGCTGCCAAAACGGCAATATTCCCCAATGGACCATAACGGTCCTCGTACCCCAGCAAAGCCACTCGCGCTTCAGGCCGTGCACTCCAAGACTGCCAATCGGCTTCATCCCAGCAGCTTCCATTCAGATTAAACTGATTTGTCTTATTGATCAGTTCCAGTGCTCGCGGTGCGGCTGGCCGGCGAAGGTCGAGCTTCAATCGGGATCCCAAGTTTGCGAAACGGTCCTCAGCGCCCGATCCCGAGCCTACCAGATGCTCCTCGATCTCTACCCGCTGGCGCAAGCTTGCCACGCGCAGCAGATCCTCATCGCGGACACTTTCAACCCCATACAGTTCGCGCAACCGCTCGAGCAACTCCGCGACACCCGCCGGATCGTTGGCTGGGAAGAAAAAGCATTCCACTTCCGGCATCGCCTGCCGCACGGCGTCGATCTCGAGCGGATTGTCGTCGACAAAGACCACACTGTTCAGCCCCACATTCCAGGCTGCGGCAATTCTGTGGATGCTCTCCGTTTTCTCCAACCAATGGGCTTCGATCGGAAAAAGCTTCTCGACCGGAGCCAACAGGTCTTTTCGCGCCAACGCGGCTGCCACCGGTTCGAGGTCATTCTTGCTGGCGACGCCAATAAGAGTCCCCTGTCCGGCCAGCGCGGCGAGAAACTGTTGCCACCAACCGTGCACCCTGGCTTGATGATCCAAATCCCAGTGCACTCCGTCAGATCCATCGTCGCCGACAATGCCGCGCCAAAGCGTATGATCAAGGTCCGTAATCAGACCTTTTTTAGGAGCCGCGGGCATGGCCACTTCCGCGATACGGTTGGCCAGGGCGTCAGTAAACACCGGATTGTATGGAAACCCAGTCATCAGGTGCTTGGCGGGATCCCAAGCCGGCATTACCGGATTTGCAATCACCCTAACTCCGTGGCGAGCCGCATCCCGGGCAAATTGACTCAACAAGCTGTCGAGTTCCAGCACTAAGCGCGAGCGTTGGCCTTTCAAATTCCGGCCCACCCAAGGTGGTAACGGCAACACCGGCAGAGCCAGCACGATGCGTATTTGATCCGCCCCCGCCAGTATCCTCGACCATTGACCGAGACGGGTTTCAATTTCCTGCAGGAAAACTGGTTCGTCGAACCCGGCCGCGACAAATGCCGGCTCACGCCAACCGAGCAAAGGATGCAAGTCCGCCCATTCGAGAGTCACGATGACAGGCCCCGCACCGGCGGCCTGGATGGTTCTCTCCAGGTTGCCGCTAAAATCCCCAAACAACCCAGTGCGCACCAAAACCTGCCGGTCTGTCCGCAGCCGCATGCGAACATGGGCCGACAGAAAGACACGCAGATGCAAGGGTTCAAAGCCGGTTACTAGATCAAGAGAAAAAGGTTCGCCATCCGGCTGCGGACGATGGGAGATCTGTAATGCTTCGCGGAGCTTCATCGAGAGAGAAAGAAGAGAGGTCTTAGTTTGAGTATAGCGTGGGGGCATGGGTAACAGCGGTTTGGTCTTGGCAATTCAACGTGACGCTGAGCACTTGGGCGAATTGCTGTGGGAAGATGAAGTGGTGGCGCCAGCGGGACCCCCGCGACTCCTCCAAACGCATACACCGTCAAAATGAAATCAAAAGCCCCGGTAGCCCTATTAATTTTTGGCATCAACGCCAGACGAGTGGGAGGAATTGAAGTCCACACCCGCGAAGTGGTGAAGCGATTAGGGGAGCGGGGTTGGCAGGTCGTGCTTTGTTTCCATCAGGAACCTTCTCCTGAAGTAAGGGAGTACCTTTCGCTTCCCAATGTGACCTGGGACGTTTTGCCGGATGCGGCGAAGATTTGCTGGCAAACCTCGTGGGTTTTGATACGGCTTTTACGGCAATACCGGCCGCGGCTGTTGCATTTGCAATTCACCCCTTTTCTGAATTTGTGGCCGTGGATTGCACGGTTCCACGGAGTGCGGAGCGTGATTTTCACCGATCACGGCTCGCATCCGGAGGGTTATGCCGCCAATCCGGCGCCCGCTTTGAAAAGGAAGGTGGCGAATATTCTGACCCTACCTATTACGCACGCGGTGGGAGTAAGCCAGTTCAATTGCAACGCAATGTCGACGATTGGTTACATTCCGGCAACGCGGGTGAAGGTGATTTACAAC
>JANXXI010000233.1 GCA_025350695.1 Acidobacteriota bacterium | reverse complement strand
AATTAAATACAACAAGCCAACGGTATCTTTCGCTGCTGAAATCGCCCGGGTGGAATTAATGGAACCGGAGCGAACGCGAATTAGGGGTACAGCGGCTACCTGAGGCGCTACCGTGAACGACAGCAAATCCTGACGTTGATCCAGCGCGATACGCAACACTTTGGTCTCAATACCCAGTGTTTCGACACTAAGCGACTGCCCTGATCTGCTCTTTCCAACTTCCAAGTGCAAATCATCTTTCTGACATAGAAAAAGATACCCTCGCTCGCACCCAGTGATGGACAACGCCGACTCGACAATGGCGGAAAGAACTTCGGCCGGTGACAGCGAATGGGCCATGGATCTGGCTACTTCAAGCAGCGATCGGAGTTTACTTAAATTCGCCGCGCCTTCCGATGGAATCACCGTCGCCATGGCGATGCCTCGCACAAAAACTACGCGATAGGAGTTGGGAACCCCGAATTCGATTGCATCGCCCGGTTGAAGCGGTTTGCGCTTAATACGCTCTCCGTTGAGAAAAGTCCCATGGCTTGAACCTAGATCTTCAACATAGTAGTCGCCATCATCCAGTACGATTTGCGCATGATTCCGCGACACACGGCTATCGCGCAGAACGAGGGCATTTCCCGGTTGGCGCCCCATGGTGAAAGGAAGAGGTGTGAGGGGAACCCTAGAACTATTGCCGGACGGTTGTTGCACTTCGACAAACGCCGGTAGCTGGTGAGTAGCGGACGCGCCAATATCAGAGTCGTTCATTGATCAGACTGCTTTGCGCACTCGCTGCTTCGGTTTGGCGGCTGCGACGGTTGCCTGTTCTACTTCCCTCGAACGTAAGACCTGGCAATGGGAGCAGTACCCGCCAATTTCGGTGCGCGCCAGAAGAATCTGGAAGCCGAAGTCCCCTTCAATTTGACGGCGCAGTTTCTGAAGCGGCTCGCCGAAAAACTCCTCCACCTTGCCGCATCGCAAGCAGATGATATGCGCGTGCTCCTGCTTCATGCGGGTCTCGTAGTAGTGCTGGTCCCCGCCGTAGTGCATCAAGTCCAGTTCGTCCACCAGCCCTTCCTGCTTCAGCAGCTTCAGAGTGCGATAGACAGTCACCCTGTTCAACTTCGAATCTTTTTCCTGAGCTAGTTGAAATAGGCTCTCGGCGTCTAAATGTTGACCGGACTTGTCGATCAAATCGAGCAGGATTTGGCGCTGCCTGGTTAGACGTATTCCTTGCTTTTGCAGTGAACCTTTGGTTGTGGAAGGCATGAACGGATCTTCTTCTATTCTGCCAGAGCGAGAAAGCGGACGGCGTTTTTTAATATCTGCTGCACTTCAGGCTGAAAATAGATTGGGTAAGTTTCATGACCCGGGCGGAAATAGAAAACCTTTCCCTTGCCGAATTTCCACAGCAGCCCGTCGCTGCCGTCCTGCATATCATTCGCATATCGGCCCTCTAGGATTTTCAAGTCGGGGGCAGGAACAATGAATGGATTCCAGTACACCTCGGTTTGGGGGATTTCAAAATCCTTTACCCCTTTCGTGATGGGGTGACCTGGCGCGGCGATATGGATGGTTTCTCTAGCGCCGCTATTGGCGACTTTCGCCCACTTGCCCGGCGTGCCTTCAAGCGGTTTGCCACGATCAAACGCGATGGTCTTCATGATTCGTTGAAACGGCTTGGCGTAATGCGCGGAATGGATGGGAAGAAACCCCATGCCCCGTTCGCGAATATGCTTCATGATGCGCTCCACATTCTCGTCGGTCACCAGAGCATGCTGCTTGTGGCCAAACCAAATCAGCACGTCAGTCATTGCCAGGGCATCTTCTGTTAATCCCTGGTCCGGATCGGATAAATTGGCAACGGTCACCTTAACATCACCCTCGGCGCCAAGAAAGGCCGCGAACTGTCCGTTGATCCCTTGCGGATAAACGTCTTTGGGTTCGGTTCTCTCGCTCCACGCCAGAACACGAACTGTTTTGGACCCTTCGGCGCCAACACCGACGGCGAGGGGAAAGATAAAAGCAAAGAAAAGCTTAGAACTCATATTGGTTTGAGGCTACCACAGACCAGAGGCCCTATCTAAAAGGCTAAACTCAAATTGACCCTGCATGCCAACATCGAAAAAGCCAACCGCCCCTGGCCCAAACCTGTTTAGCCCTGAACTCTACATTAATCGCGAATTGAGTATGTTGGCATTTCAACGCAGAGTGCTTGAAGAGGCCGCGGATGTGGCGAACCCAATTCTCGAACGGATAAAGTTTCTTGCCATACTGGACGCCAATCTCGAGGAATTCTTCATGGTTCGCGTGGCTGGCCTTCTCGCTCAGGTGGATTCGGGAAGCCAGGAGGTGGGCCCAGACGGGACGAATCCGACCGCCCAGCTTGCCGCCATCCGGTTAGAGTTCACCAGGTTGATGAAAGACGCTCACCGTTGCCTGGACCAACAGCTTCTTCCAGCACTTGGCCAATCAGGAATTCTTCTAAAACGATTCAGTGAACTCGACCCGGCTCAAAGACAATTGATCACCAAGTATTTTCATCAAACGATCTTTCCCGTCCTCACCCCCTTGGCGTTCGATCCAGGGCGACCGTTTCCTCACATCTCGAACTTAAGTTTGAATCTGGCGGTGGTCATCCGCGACAAGGATGCCGTGGAGCATTTTGCCCGAGTCAAGGCTCCCGACACGTTGCCCCAAATGGTTCGTGTGCCGGAGACCGGGAAGAAGGCCTCGGACACTGTCACCTTCGTATGGATCGAAGAAGTTATCGCCGCCAACCTTGGCAAACTCTTCCCCGGCATGGAAATCGTCGCCGCGTATCCCTTCCATGTTACTCGTGACGCCGAACTGGCTATTAAAGAACTGGAGGCGGAGGACTTGCTTGAGACGATTGCCGAAGGTGTGAAGCAGCGCAAGTTTGGCACCGTAGTGCGGCTCATGGTGACTCGCGAAATGCCAAAGTCGATTCTCAAACTTTTGGTGAGTAATTTGGAAGTAGACAAAGAAGATGTCTACAAAGTGGAAGGCTACCTTTCCGCGAAACGGCTGATGCAGTTACTGAGCATCAACAGGCCTGGTCTCAAAGAGCCTCCGCTGGCTCCTTATCTAGCGCCAGCGCTTGGCCCAACTTCAAGCGATTTTTTCGGAACAATTCGCAACAACAATATCTTGCTGCACCACCCGTACGAATCGTTTCAGCCGGTGGTAGAGCTTTTGCGGCGAGCAGCGCGCGATCCGGACGTTCTTGCCATCAAGATGGTGCTTTACCGTATCGGCCGGGACTCTCCAATCGTCAAAGAGCTGCTGGAGGCGAATGCCAACGGCAAACAGGTTGCCGTGCTGGTGGAACTCAAAGCTCGATTCGATGAGGAAAGCAACATTGAGTGGGCCAGACAATTGGAAAGTGAAGGAGTGCATGTCGTATACGGTCTACTTGGGTTGAAAATTCATTGCAAGGTGGCGTTGGTGGTCCGGCGCGAAGGCAAGTCGATTCGCCGCTACGTGCACATCGGCTCGGGTAACTACAATGCCTTAACCGCGCAGCAGTATACGGACGTCGGGTTGTTGACCACCGACGACGAGATCGGCGAGGACGCAACTGATCTGTTTAACTTCCTCACTGGGTACTCAACCAAAAGGGACTACAAACAATTGCTGGTTGCTCCAGTAAATTTGCGCCAACGGTTTGAGGCTCTGATTCAACGCGAAATTGATCATCAACGCGCCGGGCGCCAGGGCCGGATCACTTTCAAGATGAACGCGCTAGTTGATCCCGGGATTATCCGCGCTCTTTACCGGGCTTCACAGGCTGGCGTCTCGATCGATCTTATTGTCCGAGGCGTGTGTTGCCTGCGCCCTGGACTACCGGGAATTAGCGACAACATTCGAGTACGAAGCATTGTGGGACGCTTTCTTGAACACAGCCGGATGTATTCGTTCGGCAACGGCGGATCGGAGGAAGTTTACTTGGGCAGCGCCGATTTGATGCCTCGAAATCTGGATCGCCGGGTTGAGGTGCTGGTTCCACTCCGCGCGCCTGCGCTGATTCGAAGAGTGCATGAGGAGATTCTGGACGCATGTCTGCGGGACAACGTGAAGTCCAGGAAGATGTTGGCTGACGGGTCTTACAAGAAAGTGGGCGCCGCTGGGGCAGTCCGAATCAATGCGCAATCTTATTTGCTTCTAAAAGCAAGCCAGCAGAAGGCCGACTAGGGTTGCAGCCTCGGGCTTAGATTCCGCCAGGCGCAGGCCGTCTATTCTGCTTCGATTTTTCTTCTCGCTCGGCTCGCAATTGTTGGTAAAGCTTTTGTTGCTCAGGAGAGAGTATTGCGTTGATTCTTTCAATCTGCTCGGTCTTGATGCGGTCCATATCGGGCTTCATTTTGTCCCGAACCTGCTTGTATTGTAGCCGTGTCTGATCAAGCACTGTGTTCATGCGCCCCACCTGATCGTCGGTCGACCCCACGCGCTTTCGCATGTCTTCGACGAACTCTTTACGGAACTTATCCGCATTGGCCTGTGGAAGGGTGACGGCGTTGACGGTCTTAGCCGTATATAAATAATGGCCAACGGTGCCCACTGCAATTCCACTGGCGAATACTAACACAAGCGAAAAAAACAGAGAAGATTGTGAGCGGCTCATTCCTCTTCCACCAAAATGGGTTGACCAGCTTCGTCCAATTGGGTCTGGCCAGGAATCTGATGCAATTCAGCTACTACTTCGCGATCATGTTCATCATCGAGAAAATCCAGATAGGTGGCCAGCGGAGAAGCGCCATTCGGGAATGGCGTAATCAGAAACATTCCAAATACGAAGCACAGACTAGCCGAAGCAACCATTAGCTTACGCGTCCAGGACATTACGAAAGTCTGCCGACGCCGAGCCTCGATCTTATTCCAGATGCCCGGAGTGAACGCCGCGGACGGGGCGGGATCAGGAAACGCCGACCTATAGGCCGCAAACAATCTATCCAACTTTTGTTCTAACTCCATATCCTTCCCTTTCACTTCTAAATTCTACTCATTCGAGGAATCCGGTTCAACAGCCCGTCCTCCGGTAAAGTGCTCCGCCAACACCGCATTTTCGCCTTGAAGTCTCCCAAATGCCTTCAAAACTCGCTGCCGAGCCCGGAACAACCGCACTTTTAAAGCGTTTTCGTTTACCTTGTAAACCTTCTCAAGCTCTTTCAAGGATAGGCCTTCCACCTCTTTTAAGGTCAGAAGCAGCCGATCCTCCTCGCTCACTTCACTCAGTAACGAACCCACCAACTCACGAACCTGCGCCTTGCGGTTATCCTCAATGTTGCGATTGCTACTGGCCACCGCATCGGCCATCACAACTTGCTGCTCGCTCAAATCGCTCATCCGCGATTCATTCCGCCTGCGCTGCTTCCGCAAATAATCGTAGGCGGAGTTCACAGTCAGGCGATGAAGCCACGGCTCAAACATCTCCGGCTCCCGCAATTGATCGAGCGAAAAATAGAGCCTGACAAAAACTTCCTGAGCCACGTCTTCAACGTCCTCGGGTTTACCGATCAGTCTCCCAATCGTCCCAAGAATCCGTTTTCTGTAGGCTTGTATTAACTGATTGTAGGCAGCATCTTCACCGCCTTGCGCCCGTTTGACGAGCTCAAAATCAACCAGCATGCCGAACCGCTTGGTAAGGGCTTAGCCCGGCTATTTTATAAGGCGTTGTCACCTGTTCATTAGGTTACAACATAGAGAGCCGAAATCATATGCAGGAGGCTAGGTTACAATTTCCCAATGGCCTCCGACAATCTCGAGCCCCAACAACTGCGGGCATGGTGGGCGCACCAGCAGGGTCTCGACGGCTCCCTTTCGGCGAAGAGTCCCGCTGAAGTGCTTGAATCTGTTGGGTGGGCCCGATCCGTTGGGGGCGTCGCTCCTTACTTAACTCTGTTTTCGCGCTCCGGGCTTAGTCGAGAAGTCATCGATAAATCGGTAGCCGATTGTGAGATCCATGAACTGCCCTCCGCCCGGGGCTGTACCCACGTAGTTCCAGCTTCTGACTTTGCGCTGGCCCTAATCTGTGCTCAGGGATTTGCTGAAGAATCGGAGATGAAGGTTGCCCGCAAACTCGGCGTCACGGACTCGGAAATAGACAAGCTCTGTGAAGCGGTATTGAAAGCCTTGAAGCGCGGTCCGCTGGATCCGGATGGCATCCGCAAAAACACAGGGGAATATTCTAGAAGCCTTGGTCCGGATGGCCAAAAGAAAGGCGTTAGCACTACGCTGCCACTCGCCCTCGGACAGCTCCAAGTTTCCGGTAGGATTCGGAGAATTCCCACAAATGGAAGGCTCGACCAGCAGCGGTATCAGTACACATTGTGGCCAGGCAATCCGTTGGAGAAGTGCAAATGGACAAAAGAAGAAGCGTATACGGAATTGGCCCGGCGATACTTCCGGTGGATTGGGCCAGCGACGTTAAGTGAGTTCCAATGGTTTTCGGGCCTGGGAGTCAAAGCCGCTAAAGCCGCCGTGGATCCGTTGGGTCTTGTAGCCGTGGACGAAACACGACTATTACCGCCTGACCAGCTAGACGACCTCCGATCCTTCAAACCGATCAAGAAACAGGAATTCAAGTTGGTGGCAAGCATTGACAACATGGTGCTGTTGCGCCGGAAACACAGCGATTTACTGACCCCGGAGGACATGAATCGCGAGATCCTCGGCGATAAGGGTTTGGCGTTTTTGACCACTGTCGCGGATCTACCAAGCCACGCAATTTTTAACAGCCATGGCAGATTGGTTGGCTTCTGGGAATATGACAAAGAAGCCGAACAAGTCGCATGGGGAAGCTTCATAGACAAGAGCGCAGAGCTCGAAAAAGCAGTTGCCGCCACAGAGGCTTTCGTGCGCGATCAGTTAGGTGACGCACGGTCCTTCAGTTTGGATAGCCCCAAGACCAGGGGGCCTAGAATTGAATCGGTGAGGAAGATCAGAGGGTAATCAGATGATCGATTTGTTTTTACGAGCCTGTGCACAAGGGAAACTGGATGGGGTCCAGAAACTGGCCGCAATCGACCCGGCGCTGGTAAACGCCACTGGCCCCCATCCTTTCTGGGGAGGCAAGCCGCAGCCTCTGCAAGTTGCCGCGGAGTGGGGCCGTTTCGAGGTTGTGCAATTCCTTTTAGGCGCCGGAGCCGACCTGGAATGCGCTGATAGCGATTATGGCGGATGGAAACCTTTGCATTGCGCCATCCACAGGAGCCACGGCCAGATTGTCCAACTGCTGGTCGCCAAAGGAGCTGACATAGACGCCTGGACCGCTGCATCGTTGGGGGACGAAACGCGGTTGGCAGCTTTGCTCCAAGCCAACGCGGATTTGGCAAGCTCGCTAGGTCCAAACAAAGCGACGCCTTTACATTTCGCGGCGACGGCGACGGTAGCGGATCTTTTGCTGTCGAAAGGAGCCTCAGTTGAAGCGCTCGATTGCTACGGGCGGACCCCGCTTGAGAACATTGCCTGCTATGGATCCCGCCGCGCTGAAGCCGCGCGAAGCATACTAAACCAACAGGAAACCAGCGATTTGCCCCTTCTCTGTGCGCTAGGCGAATTGGATAAGGTACGCAAACATTTGGCCGCCGTGAACCAACCGAATGCCCGGGGACTCTTTCCACTACAGGCCGCTTCGCAACATGGGCAATTATTGGTCGCGCGGTTGCTGCTGGAATCGAAAGCGTCGGTGAATCAAACCGACGAGCGCGCAGTGACCCCGCTTCATTTGGCATCTGGCAACGGACACCTCGAAATCGTGAAACTCCTCCTGTCCCATGGAGCGGATCTAACCCTAAAAGACAAACAGCATGAAGCAACATCGCTTGCTTGGGCGCAGTTTCAAGAACAAACGGAAGTTAGCGAGTATCTTTCTGGGCTGTTGGCTAGTCTGTAGGGATTGATAGAATAAGCAACGATCATGTCGCTCACACGCCGCCGCCTTCTACATTCCTCACTCCTTCTCGCTCCGCTAGCACGGGCAGCCTCCACCAACATGAAAATCAATCTTAGCCCGGGAGCTATCGGCGTGAAGGCGGACCAACGTCAAGCGATAGAACACGCTTCCAAGTACGGATTCCAAGCCGTCGAACCGCAACCCGCCTTTCTTGCCACTCTCAGCAATGGCGAAATAGACGACATTGCCGGGCTCGTGAAGCAGAAGAATCTGGTTTGGGGATGCGCCAATATGACCGTCGATTTCCGTAAGGATGGCGCCACATTCCGTAAGGATTTCAATGAACTCCCCAAGCAAGCGGACGCCATGCGTCGAGCCGGCGTCACAAGGGCAGGCACATATATCGCCCCGGCCAGCGACAGCTTGACGTTCCTCGAGAATCTTCGCCAACATGCGGAAAGGCTCAGTGAATGTGCCCTTGCGCTTGGAGACCAGAACCTGCGGCTTGGTTTGGAGTATGTCGCGCCGAAAACACTTTGGACTTCGCGCAAGCACCCATTTGTCCATACAATGGCCGAAATGAAAGAACTAATCGCGGCAATTCATAAGCCCAATGTCGGCATGGTCCTCGACAGTTGGCACTGGTATACTGCCGGCGAATCCGTGACCGACTTGAAAACACTGACGAATAAAGACATCGTCTCGATCGATTTGAATGATGCCCCAGTGAACATTCCCATCGATCAGCAGGTTGACTCACGCCGGGAGTTGCCATGCGCCACCGGCGTGATCGACTTGGCCGGCTTTCTGAACACGCTGCAAGAACTAAGTTGCGACGCCCCAGCCCGCTGCGAACCCTTCAATTCCACGCTCAGAGCAATGACGCCAGAACACGCTCTTCCAGTTGTAGTTGCTTCCATGAATAAAGCCTTCGCGCTGATTCGCTAGTCGCTATTCAGCGGAGAATGAGACCGCTGTATGGAAACCGCTCGAAGCCTGGTCCGCAATTCATGACTCATGTTGGCGAGAAACAAGCGTCGATTAAATAAGCGCCCGTTCTATTCCGGTCTACTCCCAGTCGAACCATACCCCATAACCCAATACAGGTTAAAATGTAAGTTACTGCACAGCAACCAGTTGGGATGCACATACCAAACTCCATACTTTCCGTTCTCCCCAAGTTAAGTTGGACGGCCGCGATCGATATCGCCATCGTGGCACTGCTTATTTATAACTTCATCTTAATCGTGCGCGGACGCCGTGCGGCCAACATTTTGACGGGGGTTGGCACTCTGGTCTTCATCTACCTGCTAGCCACCTATTTCAAACTGGAACTTTTGCGAACCAGCCTGGCGAACTTGGCGCCCTATTCCGCCTTCGCACTCATCGTAATGTTCCAGTCGGAAATCCGCCGTCTGTTAGCCCGGCTGGGCCGCCGCAGAATGCTTGGATTCGGCTCTCGCGTGCAGCGCCGGGAAACAATCGATGAAATCGTTCTTGCGGTCCAGGAACTTGCCCGCACGCGCACCGGAGCCTTAATCGTCATGGAACGTGACATCGGCCTGCGCACTTTCGTCGAAAGCGGAGTGCCCATGGACGCAGTGCTCTCGCGCGACCTGCTCCTTTCCATCTTTCAGCACGGCGGATCCATGCACGATGGCGCTGTGATTGTACAGGGCGATCGCGTGGCTGCGGCGGCTTGCTTCCTGCCTTTGACGATGAGCCCGAATCTGGCTCGATATTTGGGAACCCGTCATCGCGCGGCAATCGGCGTTACGGAAGAAACTGACGCCGTATCCATTATCGTCAGCGAGGAGACGGGCAAAATCTCCATCGCCACTTTTGGTGAAATTGAACAGGATCTGGCGGCGGAGCGCTTCGAGCTCAAGCTGACAAACCACTTTGGACGACGATACCGCGAAAACAAGAGCCTTCGTCCAGTATCGGAGTTCCCAGAACCAGAGGAGGCCAAGGAATTATGAGCTTTCGTTGGCTTACCGAAAACCTAGGATGGAAACTGCTTAGCGTTGCCGTTGCGTTTCTTTTATGGCTCGGCATCGTTGGGGAACCGGAACAATCCATAGCCATCACCATCCCCATCGAATATAAGAATATCCCGCCGGATCTCGAGATTAGCTCCGAGATGCCCGACAAGCTCCGGGTGGAAGTACGGGGCCCTTCGCGCCGACTAACTCCGGCTGGGCTTACGACGGCAGCTGTCATCATCAACCTGGCGCCTGCGATAACACCAGGCCAACGAACCTTTACCATCGAAGAATCGAACCTGGAATTACCTGCCGGGGTAATTATGAGCCGCGCCGTTCCATCGCAAATCCGTGTAAGGTTGGAGCGCCGCACCGCTAAAGATATTCCGATCACAGTCAAGTTTGAACAACAATTGGGACCACAATTCCGGATTAAGCACATGGAGGTAAAACCGCCGGTTTTAAGCGTACTTGGCCCGGAAAGTCGTGTAGGGCGGGTAATGTTCGCCGAAACAGATCCGATAGATATAAGAGAGACAGCAGGATTAGCGAAATTCCAGGTGCAAACCTATGTGGGAGACCCACAGGTGCGCATTGACGGAACTGGAGCGGTCACTGTGGAAATAGAAATCGAGAGGATTCCTGCAAATGAGCAAAAAACGACAGCTGTTCGGAACTGATGGCATACGGGGTGTGGCGGGAGTTTACCCGCTTGATCAACCCACGGTGTTCGCCATCGGGTGCGCCTTAGGGCAATGGGCGCAAAAGACTGCCGCCGGAGGCCATGCGGAAATCGTAATTGGTATGGACACCCGCGAATCAGGACCTTGGATCGCTGAGATGGTGGCCGGGGGCGCGGCTAAATATGGCGTATCGGTGCGATTTGCAGGATTAGTCACCACTCCTGGAGTAGCCTATCTCACCCGCAGCAGGGATTTCGTCGCCGGCATCATGATCTCGGCCTCCCACAATCCATTCCAGGATAACGGCATCAAGGTATTTGGGCACGATGGCTACAAGCTTCCCGATGACCGCGAGGCGGATATAGAAACAGTTATCTTCGAGGTCATCAAGAGCGGTGCGGAACCAACGCCTCTGCCGTTGACAGTGGACCCGGGTCTAGACGCCGCCTACGTTGATTTCCTGGCCTCTTCCTTCAACGGCACGCTGAAGGGCAAGAAACTCGTACTTGATTGCGCCAATGGCGCCTCATCGCATCTGGCGGCGGAGTTGTTCGAGCGGTTGGGTGCCGAAGTGATCACCTATTCGGCCGAACCTGACGGCCGCAACATTAATCTCAACTGCGGCGCCCTTCATCCGGAGCGGCTGCAGCAAGCGGTTGTGGAATTGAAGGCCAACGCAGGTGTGGCGTTCGACGGCGACGCGGATCGCGCGATGCTAGTCAGCGCCACGGGTAAGTTAATTGACGGGGATGCGATGCTCCTGATTTGCGCCCGTGCGCTGAAGGCCGCCGGCAAACTTCCGGGCAACGTGGTTGTGGCAACCGTAATGTCGAACATGGGCCTTGAAGTGGCTCTTGAAGCTGATGGCATTCGGCTTGATCGAACTCCGGTTGGCGATAAATACGTCCTGGAGGAAATGATCCGCATCGGCGCCGCTATTGGCGGCGAGCAATCGGGCCATGTCATTTTCCACGAATACGCCACCACAGGCGACGGCATGCTGACCGCGATGCGAATTTTTGAGGTAATGGCCCAAACCGGCAAAGGCTTGGAAGAGTTGGCTGCGGGTCTGGAAATTTATCCGCAACGGCTGGTCAACGTCCGCGTTCGCGAAAAGAAACCGATGAGCGACATTCCCCCGGTTATGGCCGCCATCGAAGAATGTGAAAGCTATTTCCATGGCAAGGGTCGTGTTTTGGTCCGTTATTCGGGAACCGAATCCCTAGCGCGGGTTATGGTGGAAGGGCCTGATTTGATCCACGTGGAAAGATTTGCCGAATCCGTGGCCGCGGTGTTGCGCACGGAGCTGGGCGCCTGATCTATCATATTGTTGATGCTTAGAACACTTTTGTTTCTGCTGTGCGCCGCCAACCTGCTGGCGCAAGGACCTCGCGTCCATATCAAGAAATTGCCCGGTGAGGACTGGGCTCCGCTGTTTAACGGTAAGGACCTCAACGGCTGGGTTGAGGTCGGCAAGGAAAAGTGGATGGTGGAAAATGGAACCATCCACGGCATGGCCGTTAGCAAAGATTACGGCTACTTGAAGACAGCGAAAAACTACACTGATTTCCACCTCACCCTCAAATTCAAGTGCGATGGCGATGGCAACAGCGGCGTGTTCTTCCATTCTGAATTTAAGCCCGGCACGGCTGAAGTTACACAGGGTCTGCAGTTTGAGATCGACTGCACCATCGGCGAGCACACCGGTGGGCTCTATGGCGATGGGCGCGGTTGGCTCGTTTGGCCGGCGCCGGAAAATGAAACCGTCGTACGCCAAGATGACTGGAACGAGTATCTGCTAAAGGTTGAAGGCAATCGTTACATCTCACGGCTGAACGGCGTGTTGATGGTGGACTTCACCGACCCAAAACCAAAATCATTGGACGGCGGTATTTCGCTGCAGCTGCACTCGGGCGGATCGGGCAACATGCGTTTCAAGGATATTTTGATTCGCGATTTGACCAAGCGCTAAAGACGCCCTTGAAGCTCTTCTACTGCGATCACTACCACATGCCTCTCGGGGAGGGGCATCGGTTCCCAGTCACCAAATACCGCCTGCTACGCGACAAACTCGCCCAGCATGGCGGTTTTGTATTTGAACCGGCGGTGCTTGCGTCCTTGGATGAAATCAAGGCCGTGCATGACCCAGCCTATGTCGATACGTTCTGCGCTGGAACGCTACCCGAAGCGGCAATCCGCGGAATTGGTTTCCCATGGTCCCAGGGCTTGGTGACCCGGACCCTTGCCAGCGCCGGTGGAACGCTCGCCGCCACGCGGGAGGCCCTTACAACCGGCCTGGGCTGCACACTTGCCGGAGGCACCCATCACGCATTCGCAGCCGAGGGTTCAGGATTTTGCGTGTTCAACGACATCGCCATTGCTATTCGACGATTGTTGAGGGGCGCGCGAGTGGCCGTAATTGACCTGGACGTCCATCAAGGCGACGGCACCGCACACATCTTCGCCGGCTCACCCGAAGTGTTTACCGTCTCGCTTCACGGTCGCAACAATTTTCCATTCCGTAAGCAGCAAAGCTCGCTCGATGCTCCTCTCGAAGACGGATGCGACGACACCGAATACCTCACCGCGCTCGAACCGGTCTTGCCGCAAGTCATCCAGTTCAAACCCGATTTTCTGTTCTACCAAGCAGGCGTCGATGGGCTGCTAGCCGATCTTTCGCAGTTGAGCACATTTTGATCGGGCAAGTGCTTTATTTTCAGTAAAGGCACGCCCAAGGTCTCCACTACATTTTTAGTTGAGGAAGTGGTGTAGCTGGTGAGGAAACGGTGATGCGAGGACGCGGTTGAG
>JANXXI010000190.1 GCA_025350695.1 Acidobacteriota bacterium | reverse complement strand
AAAACAGGGGTTGCAGCGTCCCGTTTTATTGTCCCTAAATAAAGCGTTGAAAACACCTCTGTGGAGTGCTACAAAGGGGCATGGACAAGACCATCCGCCGATACACCGATTTTGACGAGATGAAGGCGGACGAGTACCGTTACTGGCAAGGCCGCCCTATCCATGAGCGCGTCGCTGCGGTTTCAGAACTCACGGAAGAAGGCTACAAAATGAAGGGCGTGAAGCCGGATGCATTCAGACTACGAAGAACTCTTGTCCATTTTGAACGAGCACCGCGTTAAGTACCTTGTCATTGGTGCTTACGCCGTAGCCGTTCATGCGCAACCACGCGCAACGAAGGATTTAGACATTCTGGTGAAAGCCGACGCGGAAAACGCGAAATCTGTTTTCGCCGCGCTCGCTCAATTCGGCGCACCTCTTGAAAGCGTGACACCTGATGACTTTGCCGAGGATGGACCATTCTTTCGCATGGGCCAGGAACCGGTCGGCGTTGACGTTTTGACGGCGATTCCCGGTGTTGCTTTTGATGCAGCATGGGAACGCCGCGTTGAGGATGTTGTGAACCCGGCAAGCGGCTTGAGGGCGTACTTCATTTCACGCGAAGACCTCATTGCCGCGAAACTGGCTTCCGGCAGACTGCAAGACCTTGCCGACGTTGAAGCGATGCGCGCCGCCGTGGACAGCCAAGCTCCCCGCCCCGCAAAACAAAAGAACGATTGATCCAATCGAAGGCGGGCCGAAGGGGTGAAATACGGCTATGCCCGCGTCTCGACGGACGACCAGAACCCCGCTTTGAAGAAGGCCGGATGCAAGACCATCTTCAAGGACGAAGGGCTTTCTGGGGTGACGACCAAACGCCCTGCCCTGCTCCGTTGCCTGAAGGCTTTGCAATCCGGAGATACGCTCATCGTTTGGAAGCTTGACCGGCTGGGGCGATCTTTGCGCGACCTCATTACGATGCTGGACGACCTTCGTGCGCGCATCGTGAAATTCCATTCCATTACCGAAGCTATTGATAGCGGGACGCCGACAGGCCGCGCCATGTGGCAGATGATCGGAGTACTCGCCGAGCTTGAGCGCAGTCTCATCGTAGAGCGCACACAGGCCGGGATGAAGGAAGCTCGACGGCGGGGGGTGAAGTTTGGCCGGAAGACGAAACTCACCCCCGCCCAGATTGGGAAGGCCAGAAAATTGATCGAGGGTGGCGAACGGGTCGAAGACGTGGCGGCTCTCTGGAATGTAGGACGTACAACGCTTTACCGGGCGCTCGCTGGTTAAACCAGTTGTAAAAACTGGAGGGGTAACAATAGCTCCGCACCAATTTGAGACCCTATAGGAATGAATGATGATATTGCTGCTGCTTTGAAATTAGAAGAGCTTAGGTTGTCACAGTGGCTCATTGAAGCAGGCGTCCAGCGGGACGTTGACCTTAAAGTGCTGCACAGCAATTTGGCCGCTAGGGGGTTGTTTAATTCCGGTGGGCGATATGTTCAAGAAGTTGAAGTGCTTTTTACATCAGTGGAGAAGGTTGTTGATAAGGCAATCAATCACCGGAAAGCTTTAGGTAAAAACGTTCCAAGCCTTCTATTGGCGGAAAATCTTAAAGATTTCGGCAGTCAGTTAAATCGACTAATTGAAGGAGGAGTTAGTGGTCATCGCAGCACTACGCTTCAAGCCGACAATCCTAGCGCAGACATGGCTCTAATGCGAATAGTTGAGCAAAAAACTCTTACGCTCAGAGCCAAAGTAGGCAGATGTCCCTAAAAAAGAACTACTCGAACATTTGGCTCTTATTTCCGGAGAAGCTGCGTTGCCAGTCGAAAAGAGAAAAGCAGGCCCCCTCAGGACCTCTATAGCCGCTTTAAAATCAGGAGTTTCACTGGTGAGCCAATTGGTGACACTCTGGCAAGGGGTAGAGGAAGTATTGAAAGCTACAGGGCTATTTCTTAATTAAGTACCAGTCCAACATAACGTCCTTTATGTTCGAGTGGGTTACCATGACCATTAGAGTGTGATAACGTCCTTTATAACGCTTGACTAGGGCCAGTTGGACAGGTAACCTGGAAAGAAAAACCGAACCGGAAGGAGTCACCCATTTTGACTATCACCCTGCTTGCCCACCAAGAGAAAGCCATTGAGGCCGCGATCAAAGCCGGTGTGATCCACTCCGTCGAGGAATTGATCGATTCCGCGATCGCCCATCTGCCCCCGGCAATACCTCCAAGTACTCGGGCCTCGCAAGCGGCTAATCTGGTTGATCTCTTCGAGCCCATCCGGGGGTTGCTTACCGATGAAGAAATTGATGTCATGTTCAAGCGCAATCCGTCTTCCGCTCGCCCGGTCGATTTCGAATGACCGGCTTTCTACTCGACACCAACATTCCCTCGGAAATCATGCGGCGCATGCCGGACGCCAGGGTTTCCGCATGGCTGAAGATGCAACCCAAGGAGTCTCAGTTTCTTAGTGTGGTTACGATTGGGGAAATTCGTAAGGGAGCCGTTATTCTTCCTCCCAGCCCGAAGCGCACTCAGATTGAGCAATCGCTTGAGGTGTTAATTCCTTCGTGGTTTGCCGGGCGCATCCTTCCAATGACGCACGCTATCGCCGATCATTGGGGTGTTTTGGAGGGTCAACGCCAACTCGCCGGTCGGCCTCTGAATGTGCCGGACGGTATGATCGCCGCTACTGCGCTGGAACACGGGCTGACAAT
>JANXXI010000156.1 GCA_025350695.1 Acidobacteriota bacterium | reverse complement strand
ATGCCGGAAGGAAGGAAATAATCAGATTCAGGCTAATGGCGATTGCCAGATAGACGCCTAATCCGCCCTTAGCCAAAGTAGCAGCCAAGCCGTATTTTTGAGGAGCATCCTCAGTGGTATAGCGATTCTTGTTGTGAAACCACAACAACCGGTGATACTGCAAGCTGTGGAACAATCCGAGCGGGATAGCCGCCCGAATAATGCCTTCGGCGCCGAACTGTGTTGCATAGCGAAAGGCGATCCACTGCAGCGGGCAAAGAAGGGAAAGCAGCATGAACTTTGGAAGATTTACCGGTATGCCGGCGCGATACTTTTGCACTTGTCGCCAGAAGAAGTAGGCGGCAAAGCCCAAGTAAAGCCAATCGGTAATCCGCAGCCCGATTTGGACCATCGGCTGATTGTCGATCCAATCGCGCGTGGCGGCTATGAACATCGCAAGCGGCAAAAGTAGGGACGCCAGCAGGTACCAGCGATCAATTTTGAAATCCCACGGATCGCGGTCGCCGTTTTTCGCCTTATACAGCATCATGAATCCAAAGTGCTGCTTGACGATGTGATAGTGTTGCCAACAAATTGCGAACAGGTAGAACAGAGTGCTGTAGCCGAGGCTGACTGCAATAGGCCCAATGAGGCAGAATGGAGCCAGAATCCACAGCCATGGCCCCAACTTCGCCCGCTCGTTCTTGTCACAGTAGGTTCGAGTAACTGTGGCAATAACGTGGGGACCGTCAACGCCAAACATCCAAATGATGTAGAGCGGCTCCACCGGGAAACCGGCAACCATGAGGGCAATAGCCAGGTAGCCGATAAGCCCTGAACCGATGAACCAAGCAAGGTCTTCCGCCTGATTGATGATCCAGTTGGCGGATATTGTGCGAGTGGCGCTGATGTTGAAAGTAGCTGTACCCAAGAGTTTGTGGCCTAATCAGTTAATCGGCAGCGAAGGAATCAAAGTTTACAGCGCTTTAGTATACTGATCACGGGAATGAAAACACGCTGTTTGATCTTGATAGCTTCGGTCGCGCTTGCTTTCGCCGCTGAGGATGGCCCGGCAATTCTAGGGAAGCGCTGCGGCGGCTGCCATAACAGCCAAGCCAAAGTAGGCGGCCTTGACCTTACATCACTGGCAAGCGCAAGAGTGGGCGGAGCCAAGGGAGCGGCCATTATTCCTGGGCAAGCGGACGAGAGTTTGCTGTACCGCCGGATTCGTGAAGGCTCCATGCCCCCGAGTGCAAAGCTTCCGCCAGCTGAACAGGAGGCGCTGCGCCAGTGGATCGACAGGGGAGCGAAGTGGGACAAGAAGATTGACCTGGCGGGCCGGCGCGCCGGTTACGATTGGTGGTCGCTGCAACCACTGCGCAAGATTCCGCCAGACGCCTCCATCGATTCGCTGGTTCGCGCCAAGCTTGCCGAAAAGAAGCTGACGCCATCGCCTAGCGCTGACCGCCGCACCTTGATCCGCCGCGCCACTTTCGACTTGCTGGGTCTTCCGCCAACACCCGCCGAAGTAGAATCTTTCGTGGACGATCCGGACCCCAATGCCTACGAAAAGCTCATTGACCGGCTGCTGGCCAGCCCTCACTACGGCGAACGATGGGGCCGCCATTGGCTGGACGTCGCACGCTTCGGCGAAAGCAACGGCTATGAGCAAAACCATTTGCGCCCCCGCGCCTGGCACTATCGCGATTACGTCATCCGCGGTTTCAACCAGGACAAGCCATTCAGCCAGATGGTGCGTGAACAGTTAGCGGGCGATCAGATTGCGCCCGGCGATCCCGAAGTGGAAGCGGCAACCGGATTTCTCGTGGCCGGCGTTCACGATACGGTCAACATTCAAAACACTGACGGCGAAATGCTGAAACGCGCCAACGACATGGACGACATCATCACGGCCACGGCGGCCGGCTTTCTCGGACTTACCGTAAATTGCGCGCGGTGTCACGATCATAAATTCGACCCCATCGAGCAGGCTGATTACTATCGTCTGGCTGCCGTTTTTTCCGGCGTGCAACATGGCGAGCGCCCATTGGTGGCAACCACGGAAAAGGAGAAGCTGGAGAAGCCGCTGAAGGAATCGGAAGCCGTCCTAAAGGATTTGGAATCAACTATTGCCTCATTTCGTAAGGAGATGATGCCGCGCGTTGAAGCGGCTCAACCGAAGATTGAAGCCGCCGCACGGCCCGCCGTGGCCCGTGAAGGCACAGAGGAAAAGTTCGCGCCGGTGGAAGCGAAGTATCTCCGAATGAACATCGAGGCATCAGCGGGTGGTGGCAATGCCCAGTTGGACGAGTTGGAAATCTTCAGTGGTGTGCGCAACGTGGCGCTGGCATCTAACGGCGCAACCGTCGAGGCCGTCAGCCGGGTTAGTGGAGAAGGCAAGAGTCATTACCCACCTACCTTCGTGATTGACGGTAAGTACGCCGAACGATGGTTCGCCGACAGTAAGTCATCCCAACTTACTGTCACGTTTGCCAAGCATGAGCGGATTGAACGAATCTTCTTCTCTAAAGACCGCCCGCTTGGCGATGCCCGCACCTTGACCGGCGTCCCGACCCTGTATAGCTTCGAGGCGTCGCTGGATGGCAAAACATGGCGCAAAATTGCGGATTCCGAAGGCCGCCTGCCGTATTCGCCTAAAGATCGCGAGGATTACTTCCTGCTCGCCGTCTTGGACGCGCAAGAGAAGAAACAATGGGATGATTGGCAGAGTAAGTTGACCGCGGTTAAAGCAAAGATCTTGAAGATGCCGAAAGTCCCGGTAAGTTACATTGGAAGCTTCAGCCAACCCAAGGAGCCGGCGTACTTACATAAGGGCGGCAACCCATCGAACAGAGGGGCCGACATCGCACCGGCAAGCCTCACCACGCTATCAAAATTGCTGCCGGGTTTTAGCCTCGACATGAGTGCTCCGGAAGGTGAGCGGCGGCTGGCGCTTGCTAACTGGATCGTGGACGAGCGTAATGCCCTCACCGCGCGGGTACTGGCCAATCGCATGTGGCACTATCACTTCGGACGCGCCTTGGCCGGGACCCCTAGCGACCTGGGCAAGAACGGCGAGCCGCCATCGAACCCGGATTTGCTCGACTACTTGGCCGGTCGCATCCACACAAGCAGTTGGAAGTTGAAAGCGCTGCATCGCGAGATCATGCTGTCGGAAACATATCAACAATCGAGCGAAACGAACCAAGCCAATGCCGCCGTGGATGCCGACGCTGTGTTTCTTTGGCGCTTCCCTCCGCGCCGCCTTGAAGCTGAAGCAATCCGCGATAGCGTGCTGGCGGTTAGTGGCAAGCTAAATCCAAAGATGGGCGGTCCCGGTTTCCAGCTCTATCAATATACGGTGGACAACGTCGCCACTTATTTGCCCAAGGAAACGCATGGACCCGAAACGTACCGCCGCACCGTGTACCATCAATCCCCGCGATCGGTTCGCGTTGATGTTCTGGGGGCGTACGATTGCCCGGACCCTTCCTTGCCTGAACCCAAGCGAGTGGTGACAACCACGGCGCTGCAGGCTCTAAGCCTGCTAAACAATTCTTTCCTGATGGAGCAGTCCGATTTTTTCGCGGAGCGACTTCGTAAGGAACGTAACACGGCCCGGGCTCAAGTAGATCTCGCCTTTGAGTTAACTTTCGGCCGCATGCCAACCGAAGTGGAACGGACCGCCGCTTTCAAGCTTATCGACCAACACGGCCTGACTATTTTCTGCCGCGCTCTGTTCAACGCAAACGAGTTTGTCTATGTTTTCTGATCGCCGTCAATTCCTGACCGATTTCGGATCCGGCCTGGGTGGCGTGGCCCTTGCCTGGTTGCTTGGCAACCGCCCGCTGAACGGCGCTGAAAAGTTTCCTAACTTCCAACCTAAAGCCAAACGCATTATCCAAATATTCTGCCCTGGGGCCGCCTCACATATCGACCTTTGGGATCACAAGCCGGAATTGGAACGAATGCATGGCAAGCCATTACCTGGAGAAGAAAACGTAGTTACTTTCCAGGGCAAGAATGGCAACCTGATGCGCAGCCCGTGGGACTTCCAGCCGCAGGGCGAAACAGGCAAGATGATCACGTCGATGCTGCCGAATCTTGGGCAACTAGCGGACAAGATGGCCTTCATTCATTCCATGCAATCGCGCAGCAACACGCACGGCCCGGCGTGCGTTGCAATGAATACCGGCTTCATATTTGAAGGATTTCCAAGTGCCGGTTCGTGGGTGAGTTACGCTCTGGGCGCGGAGAACCAGAATCTGCCGGCGTTTGTAGCCATCCCGGACGTGCGCGGTATTCCGCCATCGGGCCCTGCTAACTGGACCAGCGGTTTTCTGCCGGCACAACATCAGGCAATAGCCTTTAGTTCGTCCGACCCGATCCGTGATCTAAAACGGCCTGACAGTGTAAGTCCCGATGCAGAGCGCGCCACGCGTGATTTCCTCTCGTTGCTTAACAGGGAGCACCAACAAAAGCATGCCGGCAATTCCGACCTGGCTGGCCGTGTGGCCGCCTATGAGTTAGCCGCGCGCATGCAACTTACGGCCCCCGAAGTTAGCGATCTATCGAAGGAGACCAGAGCCACGCGTGACTTGTATGGCGCGGACGACGCGAACCCTCTGATAGCCACGTACGCGAAGAACGCGATGCTGGCCCGTCGTCTGATCGAACGGGGCGTGCGCTTTGTCCAACTCTACTGCGGGTCGCGAGCGTCGGGGGCCGATGGCCTGCTTAACTGGGACGCGCATCGCACCCTGAAGGCGGATTATGAACGCCACTGCCCGATCCTAGACCGACCAACTGCTGGGCTGATTCGCGATCTTCAGTCGCGAGGGTTGCTGGACGATACTTTAGTGCTTTGGACAACCGAGTTCGGCCGCATGCCGACACATCAGGAGGGGACGGCGGGACGCGATCATAATCCGGAAGCGTTCAGTGTCTGGATGCTAGGCGCGGGCGTGAAGCCGGGCGTGAGTTATGGTGAGACCGATGCGTTCGGCCGGCGTGCCGTGAAGGATGTGGCAACCGTGCATGACATGTATGCCACGGTCCTGCATTTGATGGGTATCGACCACGAAAAGCTGACCTGGTATCACAACGGTATCGCCAGGCGGTTAACCGATGTGCATGGGAACGTGGTGCGGCCAATTATTGCTTGAGGATTACTTAGCTTCGCAAGTCACGCGCTTGTAGGGAAAGTCTTCGGCACGATCTTTGCCATTCACCTTCCCGTCAATCCTGGCGGCAAGCCCCCCGGCAACCTTCTTATATAAGATGCGCTGCGGAAAATCGTGAGCCGGATTTTCGAAGATTACCTCTGTGTCCGTAAGCTTCGTCATGGTGAAGCTCACAGGCGCCTGCTTGGTTCCGATGCGCGGCGTGTAGATCA
The DNA here is from genome assembly GCA_025350695.1 of Acidobacteriota bacterium. Taxonomy (GTDB): domain Bacteria; phylum Acidobacteriota; class Terriglobia; order Bryobacterales; family Bryobacteraceae; genus JANXSF01. The sequence goes on along the minus strand of JANXXI010000156.1, from coordinate 2,397 downwards.
GCGAGGCTCCTTGCTTTTCAATGCGCATGAATTCGCTGAACGCCGTCTTGCCATTCTTCAATGTCCTGCTGAATCCCAACATGCCGTCGCCGGAAGGCCGGCCCCATTCCTCTTCAATCACCATGGGGCCAGTGCTCATGGACCAGCAGCCGGTAAGAAGGGATAGTAGCGACACGTCTTGGGCTTGCGTCGACGCGGCGAAAATCAGTGACATTAATATTTTGCTCATGCAGGTTAGCCTAACCTACATGAGCATAGCGCTAATTGGAAAAATGCGACACGGCTAGAGGAGACTAAGCCGCCGGCATTGCCGGAACGGCGCCGATTTGAATCATCATCGCCATCAAATCCAGATATTCGCGTTCGCGGAAAATTAATCCATCTTTCAATTCAACGATGTTTACCACACGCAAATCCACACGCTTGCCACTTGGGGGCACGCCCATAAGTGCGCCGGTTTGAGTACCGGTGGCCCGCATTTCCACGCACGCCATATTCGGACCCGTGAGCAAGCTCAATAGCTCCAATTGGGCATCAGGAAATGCATTCGAATACATTTGAGCGATGCCCACTCCTAAGTCAGGGCCACCTGTCTTGAGTTGGCCGTCGCCTCCCATGAAGGTGTATTCGGGATGCAGCAATGCGCGATAAGCGGCCCAATCTTGAGCGTTGAACGCGGCTTTGAATAGTTTGTGAACGGTTTCTGGTGTTGCCATTGTTTTCTCCTTGAAGGTTTGCCTACAAGGTACGCAGGTAACTTTCTGTTAGATCTGTCAAGCTTCAGAAATTTATTTTCACGAATCGCAAAGCGGCGGAGTTAATGCAATATCGTAGGCCGGTGGGCGGCGGGCCGTCTGGAAATACGTGACCTAAGTGGCCGTAGCATCGATGGCAACGAACCTCTCGTCGAGAACCATCCTCCCCATCTTGGATGTTAGTAGCGGCTATGGGCGCGGTGAAACTTGGCCAACCGGTGCCTGATTCAAATTTATCTTTCGAACTGAACAGCGCCGTTCCGCAACCAGCGCATTGATAGATACCTGTTTCGTGGTGGTTGCTGTACTTGCCGGTAAATGCTAGTTCCGTGTCAGACATACGAAGCACGGAGAAACCAAGGGGGGTTAATCGGGCGCGCCATTGTTCCCCGTCAAGCCGGACGCTCGAAACGCTCGCGGGCGGCGACGCCTTGCCGTTTGCATCGAAATCCGTGATCTCCACCAATGGCCCAGTTGCCGTCGGCTCGGTGAATGGCGGGGGTTCAGGTCCTTGATTCGAGCAGCCAGTGAGGACCAGGAGCGCCAGCGCATGGCGACGGGTGGTCATCCTAGTGGCCCTCCGGCGCTAGTTCGCCAGCGGGAATTTCGATTGGCAATATGTTGCGCTTCAGCGGCAGCGGGCAGGTGGCGAACGGGGTGAAGGCGCAAGGTGGATTGTAAGCTTCGTTGAAGTCGAGCACGACTTTTCCGTCCTTCGGAGGCGGTGTGTCTAGAAATCGCCCTGCTCCGTATGTGCTGTGGCCGGCAGTCGCGTCGCGAAACACGAAGAACAGATTGCCCTCGTCAAGCGTGGGTTCAAGGCGATAGGTACGACCAGCCACTTTGAATTCGACTTCGCCCGGAGAGATCATTTTTTGTTTGTTGCCTGTGACGTCGGGGACTAGAACGGTTTTCGGTTGCTTGTACGGAAGGAATCGGCCTTCAATGCGCCACTTGGAATGGGGCTCATACCAGCGAACCCCTTTGAACTCGCGCCGCATTTTCGACTGCGGGTCTCGAAGACGAATGCCCTTGCGCCCGTTGCGCTCAATCAGCAAGAGCTCCATGTCGTCCACTTGGAGGATAGTCGGCCCGTGCTTCTTATTGGTATCGGGGATGAGTTCCTCCGGTGGAGCCTTGGGATCGAGAAAGGTGACTTTGCCATCAACGAGCCTAAAGGTCCCCAAAAGCTTCGGTGATCGTGCAGGAAGAACTATTTCAAGCGATGGGTCGTTACCGGCGCGCTGATCGCCGTCCTTCAACCACCAAAGCCCGGCGACCGCGAGGTAACCTTTCGGACCTTTCAACTTGGTTTCGTATTCGGCACGGTACTTAGCCAACGAGTGCTCAGTTGAGGCAGCGTCGGCCAGAAGAAAAATAATGAGTGCGCCGCGAAGCATTTCTTTTAGAATACCCCGTTGCGTTTGGATCATAATTTGGAGTCGATCCGGCAACGAGATTTACCTAATGGATTAGGTGTGATTGCGAAAAAGTTTCCCCGTGTGATTGTTTAAGTTCATTGTTTAAGTTCTCATCGGCGGTGCGGGGGTGAGAAGTTGAGGAGCAGGCAAGGCTGAGCCCGCCCGGTGATGAGAACGTGCAGTGAACTAAACGCGTGGGGAATGCCCGTTTTGTGTCTTAC
>JANXXI010000105.1 GCA_025350695.1 Acidobacteriota bacterium | reverse complement strand
CGGCCGCACGGGTTTTCGAAAACGCGCGTCGTCAACGGCCGCAAGCAGCACCAACTTGTTCTTGCGATCAGGTATGTCTCTCAGGATGAGTATGCCGCCCACTTGCGCCATGCTTTCCGTAATCAAGACGCCGGGCATGACCGGGTAGTCCGGGAAATGCCCCTGAAAGAAGGGTTCCGTGGCTGTGACATTTTTAATCCCTACAATGCGGTTGGGTTCCATTTCGATGATTTTGTCAACGAACAGGAAGGGGTAGCGATGCGGCAGAATGTCGCAGATTTGGTCAATATCCAGAATGGCCATGCGGATAAGCAATTATACCAATGAGCAGCGAAGGGGGATCTGAAGGGGGTAGTGCGCGGAGCAGTTCCCTGCGGTCCCGGTCGGTTCGGTGAACCGATGGGGTCTCGCCACCGGCGAAGATTCCATCTCGCTACTCCGCCGCTGGGCTGTTCCTTAATCCCGTCTAGAAGGAGCCTTCGCCGAGGGTGTGACGACTCAAGACCGGGTGTACTTCCCACCTTCCGCGAGTTCTCAGCGGGACAACGAAAGAACAATAGGACGATAGAATAATCGCGTGAGGGCACTGAGGCAAGAACCAGCGCCGCAAGCCGAAACTTCATGCGGATTTTCACTAGGCGGAAGTCTGATTCAGGCGCCAACGCCAAAAAGTCTCACCACCCTGCCTTCGATTCTGGTGGACGGTACTACTTTACTAACGGCGAACGGCCAAAATGTCCTAGTACCGAGCACCCATCTAGAGTAGTGTCTGCTAAATAATTAGACAGTCTTTTTCCGCTTTCGCCGGTTTGGGCTCGTGCAGCCTGGCTGGATCTGTTACAGTGTTTGACGGCAGCGGGTGAGCTTTTCTTGGATGGATTCGACGGTAGCAGTCCAGACGAATGGTTTGGGGGATTGATTCCAAGCCCGCAGGAAGGCCTGGATGGCTGCCTGCAAATCGGCGACGCTGAAGAAGACACCATGGCGGTCGCTTTGCTATCCAAGTGGCCAAACCATCGCTCGACCAGATTCAACCAACTGGAGCTAGTGGGGACGAAGTGGAGCCGCCGTTTCAGCCAAGCGTTCACCTTGGCGTGCTTGTGGGCGCCGTAGTTATCCATGACCAAATGCAGCGGGACATCCCCGGGAAACTCGGTTTCGATGCGGCGCAGAAACCGCAGGAACTCCTGGTGGCGGTGTCTGGAATAGCATTCCCCGACGACCTTGCCTTGAAGCGTCTCCAGAGCGGCGAAGAGGGTGGTGGCGCCGTTAGGCTTATAGTCATGAGTCATTGCGCCACAGCGTCCTTTTTTGATTGGCAAGCCCGGTTGAGTGCGATCCAGGGCCTGAATCTGCCTCTTTTCGTCCACGCACAGGACCAGCGCCTGTTGCGGCGGATTCAAGTACAGGCCCACCACATCGGTCATCTTCTCCAGAAACTTTGGATCCCGAGAAGAAAGTTTAAACGTTTTCCTGCGATGAGGCTGTAGCTTGTGAGCACGCCAGATATTGTTGACGGTGGATTTGCTGACGCCTTGGTTGTCCGCCATCGTGCGGCAACTCCAGTGCGTTGTCCCGGTCCCTACAATCACGACGATCGGCAGTTTGTGCCTCACGGCCGTATCCAACTCCGTGATTTAGAACCCAAGCGAGCCGTCGCCGGTGATCATCACAACCGGCTGATCGGGATGACGCCACTGCATCGCCAGCGCGTTCGGCAGAGCCGACCCGATCGTTCCAAGCGGCCCAATTCGCATCCAACCGCCCGATCTGGTGGCAGGGAACATCGCGCGGCCCCAATGAATGAAATCACCGCCATCCCACGCGTAAAGCGGCGTCACCGGCATTGCGTCACGCAGCGCGGCAAAGAAGCTTGCCGGGTGGATCAGCTTGTTCTTGCTATTCGACGCGGCAATCGCCGCCAACTCATCCTTCCACTTCTTTTCCAGCATCCGCGCGCGACCCACCCACTCGAGCGGCTTCCAATTCTTCTTCCCCAGTTCGTCCAGCGCCACAAGCAGCGTCGCCTTCACATCGGCGCAGATCCCCAACGCAAGTGGCCGATTGTGTCCCAGCTCCTGCTGATGAATGTCCACTTGAATAAACTTTGCCTCAGGCGAAAACAGCCGCGGGCCGCCCATCGCCAAACGGTAGTCGATGCGCTTGCCCAGCACCAACACAACGTCGGCTTCCTTGACACGGCCTTGTTCAACGCACCATCGGCGTAACCCATGTTATTCGGCGCCGCATCACTCACCACGCCACGCGCCAGGGTCACACTGTAATAAGGCAACTTCGTCTTGCGCAAGAAGGCCCCCAACTCCTTGCCTGCATCAGACCACCAAACGCCACTGCCTGCAATCACCACGGGCCGCTTTGCCTCGCGCAACAGCTTCAGCATCGCCTTCACATCCGCGCGATCCGGCGTGGCCACCGTGGCTTGCGGTTTAACCAAAGGAAGGCCCTTCGCCGCCTGCCCAGTGAACAGATCCGCGGGCGCTGTCAGATGCGTGGCTCCCATTCGCCCACTCGAGGATTCACAGTAAGCGCGGCTCAACAAAAACGGCACTTGCGCCACCGTCGCGGCCTCTGCCGACCATTTGCATACAGGCCTCGCCATTCCAACTTGGTCGATATCCTGGAACACCACACGGTCACGCATATTGATCGCCGGAGCGCCGCTCACGGCAATCAAAGGGCTTCAGGAAAGCTGTGCCGTGGCAATGCCGGTTAGCGCATTAGTATGCCCTGGTCCACCCGTCACAAGCGATAGCGCGGGCTTACGCGTCATCCTTGCCCAACAGTCGGCGGCGTTCGTGACGCCTGAGTCGTGCCGGAAGTCCAGAATCTTCAAGCCACGCGCCGCCGCCACTGAAAGCACCTCGTTCAGATGGTCGCCAACAAGTGTGAAAATACGATCAATGCCCAACTGTTCGCAGGCGTCTACAAATAATTCCGCTCCACTAGCCATGTTTTGTCATACTATAACGTCCGGTATGAAGAACGCTTTCCTTATCCTCCTATTCGCCGCCGGCGCCTTGGCCCAGCAGTACGACTTGCTGCTGAAAGGCGGCACGGTCATCGACCCCAAGAACGGCATCAACGCTCGTCGTGACGTCGCGATCACCGGCGGTAAAATCGCCGCGGTCGCCGCGAACATTCCATCCGTCCAAGCGAAGAAAGTGGTGGATGTATCCCGCTTCTATGTCACGCCGGGCCTCGTCGACATTCACGTTCACGTCTACGCGGGCGCTACCAAGAGCGAGTTGGCGGGTGGCCTTTCCAGCCTCATTCCCGATCATCACTTGTTCCAAACCGGCGTGACAACCGCCGTTGACGCGGGTAGTTCCGGTTACAAGAATTTCCCGGAATTCCGCGACACCATCATAAAGCATTCGCGTGCAAAAATTTACGCCATGCTCAACATCGGGGCCAACGGAATGGGCGGTACGGCGAATGAACAAGATATGACTTCGATGGACTCCAAAGCCACCGCCGATATGGCGCGCGCGAACAAAGACATTGTCGTCGGCATTAAGACCGCCCATTTCGCGGGACCGCAGTGGACACCCGTCGATCGCGCCCTCGAAGCCGCAAAACTGGCCGGCATTCCAATGATGGTTGATTTCGGCTTAATCGTGCCGGGCCGGCCCATCGAAAAGTTGTTCCTCGAAAAGATGCGCGCCGGTGATATCTACACGCATATGTTCCGGCCGTTTGACCCGGTGCTTGACGCAAAGGGCGCGGTGAACTCGTTCTATCGCGAAGCTCGCAAGCGCGGCGTGATCTTCGATGTCGGTCACGGCGCCGGAAGCTTGGCCTTCCAGTGGGCTGTGCCAGCCATGCAGCAGGGATTTGCGCCCGATTCCATTTCCACCGACTTACATAGCGGCAGCCTCACCGGCGGGATGAAATCGATGCTCAACGTCATGTCGAAATTTCTCAATATGGGGATGCCGATGGAGGAAGTGATCCGCAAGTCAACTTGGAATCCAGCGCGCGAAGTGCATCGCGAACAGCATGGCCATTTGACCATAGGCGCTGAAGCCGATGTGACCGTAATCCGCTTGGATCAAGGAAAATTTGGCTTCACCGATGTAGAGAACGATCGTATGGACGGCGCGCAAAGGCTGGAATGTGAGCTTACTGTGCGAGCCGGGCGCGTCGTATGGGACTTGAACGGCATCACCAGCGAAGATTGGAAGAAGCGCGGACGGACATTACCGCGAAAGCAGATATATTAAGGACGACTCACAATGCAATCGAATACTGTTTCTCGCCGAGCCTTTCTCGCGACCACTGCGACCGCCGTCGCCGCACCTCTGTTCGCCGCCGATACCTCAACGAACGTCGTCATCATTCTTGCTGACGATCTCGGCTACGGAGACACCAGCTGCTACGGCGCCACCAAGGTCAACACGCCCAATATTGACCGGCTGGCCCGGGAAGGCAGACGTTTCACGCAGGCCTACACGGCATCTTCGATCTGTTCGCCCACGCGTTACGCATTGATGACCGGCCGTTACTGCTGGCGCACCAGCCTGCAGCGCCAAGTGTTGAATGTCAACGCGCCACTCCACATAGAAACGTCGCGCATGACGTTACCTTCCATGTTCAAAAAGCGCGGCTACACCTCCGCCGCCATCGGCAAATGGCACCTCGGCTACGGCCCCGGCCCAACCGTCGATTGGAATCAACCGCTCCGCCCGGGCCCGCTCGAATTGGGCTTCAGCTACCACTTTGGGGTTCCGTCCAACCATGGAGACCTGACGCGAGCCTACGTAAAGAACGACACCCTGATCAATCGCCAACCAGGCGTACCCTACCAGGTTGGCACTAAGAAAGGCGGACCTAAGGGGCTCACGCAAACGCGGGTCGATGACCGGGTAAACGTCACCCTGGCTGGCGAGGCTGTTCAATTTCTGCAAGGGACCAACGGCAAGCCCTTCTTCCTCTACTTCACGCCCGTTGCCGTGCATAATCCCGTAACGCCAAATAAGCAGTTCCGCGGCAAGAGCCAAGCCGGTCTTTATGGAGACTATATTCTTGAGCTCGATTGGGCCGTGGGTCAAGTGCTCAACACATTGGACAAAATGAAAGTGAGTGAGAATACCCTGGTGTTCTTTTCTAGCGACAACGGAGGCGTGGTGATGTCGCGCGGAGGCCAAGGTGGCGAGCGACAAGCGGCCGAGTTCGCTTTGAATCTGGAAAACGATGACTCCGAATCGATCAGTGCCCATTACCGCATTGCGCAAAAAGAGGCGGAACGAGCTGGCCACAAGATAGTCGGCGATTTGCGCGGACGCAAGCATAGCATTTACGAAGGAGGCTTCCGTGTTCCATTCATAACGCGTTGGCCCGGACGAGTGCCCGCCACCACTACTTGCGATGAAGTGATTTCTCTGACCGATATGCTGGCCACCCTCGCCAAGATCGTGGGCGAAAAGGTTCCCGCGAACGCTGGCGAGGATAGTTACGATGTAAGCCCGGCGTTACTTGGCCGCAAACTCGCGAAACCAATCCGGGAAGCCGTCGTGGTGCATAACGCGGAGGGCGTTTTCGCCATTCGGCAAGGCCCCTGGAAACTGATCGAAACCAGGACGTGGGATGAAGAATTGCAGAGTCCCTGGCGCAAAGAAGCGACCAATCAACTCTACAACCTGGCCAACGACCCGGCTGAGACGGCTAACGTTTGGGACCAGAATCCAACCGTCGTGAAACGGCTGACTGCGCTGTTAGCAAAGTACAGGAAACAAGGCCGTAGCGCGCCGCTTTAACGAAAGGTGCGTTCAACGCTAAACTAACACGGTGAGCTCTTCCCGGCGCGTCATCTTTGGTTTTCTGCTCGGCACATTCGCATTCATATTGATCGAAGCGTTTCTGTTCCGCACCAACCTGTACCGCCGCGCCCTCCTGCCATTCTCCACAACCGGTTCGCTTGAAATGGTTCTCGATGCCGAACGCGCGCGTCCCATCCGCCACCCCAATCAAATTCTGGCCATCGGCGATTCGCGCATGGCGCTTCGCACATGGATGGCCAATCAATTGGGCACGAAGTATACCTTTGCGTTCGCGGGTGTCGCTGGCACTTTACCCCGGGTTTGGCGGTACCTCATCCGCGACATCGATCCCACCCGCAACCGCTACGCGGCCATCCTTCTGCCCGTCGATGATTATGACGACGAAGATTGGGAGGATCTCGGCAACCGCTCCACAGACCTACGCTACCTGATCTACCGCCTTCGCTATCGGGATCTGCCGGAATTCGCCAGTTCGTTCACCACGAATGAAATGAAGCTCACCGCGGCTCAGGGAATATTACTGCGTGGAACAGTGCTCAAGGACGACCTCGCCGACTTCCTCAATAACCGGCCGAAGCGCATCGACTTAGTAAGTGGGCAAACTCGTTCCTGGTTCGGAATACAGGAAGATTACACCGGCGTCAACAAGACCATGGAAGGACTAAGTGTCGATTGGGTCAATCGCCGCGTCACTTACCCGGTCCGGCTAAGCGCCGCCGAGCGCAAGACAGTCGACGACATCCTAATGCGAGGCTCCATTCCACAAACCGGAAGCAAGGCCAACTATATGCGCCACTGGTTCGGCAAGATCATCGATCAATATGCCGGCAGCCGCACTAAGCTCATCTTCTACCGCATGCCTCGTGGCCCACTCGTGAGGCCCGCAAGTTGGGCAAAGAAACAGACCCATTCCATTCGCGATCTTGCCGCAAAGCCAAATACAATCCTATTGGACGAGCATCTGTTCGATCTCTTGGAGAAGCCAGAGTTCTTCATGGACCCCTTGCACCTGAATGCCGAAGGTTGCCGCCTGTTCACGGAAATCCTAACCAGAAAAGTAAGTCAGGTCTTAGGCGAATAGATGCTTTTCAACTCCGGCCAATTCATTCTCTTCTTCCTGGTTGTGCTGTTACTGCACTACCTACTTCCCACACGCGCCAGACGTTGGTTATTGCTCGCCGCCAGCTACTTCTTCTACATGTGCTGGAACCCAAAGTTCATTGCGTTACTTCTGACCTTAACGCTCATTGACTATTTCGCCGCTCTTTGGATCGAACGCTCCGAGGGCCCCAAGCGCAAGGCAGCCCTTTGGTTCAGCGTCGGCGCGAACCTGCTATTTCTGGGCTTCTTCAAGTACTACAATTTCTTCGCTGCGAATTTGGCGCAACTACTCGGCGGGCATACCTCGGCGTTTGCCTTCGACATCATCCTCCCGCTGGGCATCAGTTTCCATACCTTCCAAAGCATCTCCTACGTAGTTGACGTTTACCGCAACGAACAAAAGCCCATTCGTAGCCTGGCCGACTACGCGTTGTTCATCGCATTCTTCCCGCAGTTAGTCGCCGGACCCATTGTTCGCGCCCGCGAATTTTTCGCTGACTTTTATCATTGGCGTCCTCCGTCAGCGCAAATGCTTCAAGACGGATTGCTGATGATGCTACTAGGGCTGATGAAGAAAATGATCGCCGCTGACCAGTTTGCGCAAGTGGCCAACAAGTACTTCGCAAGCGTCACCACCACGCCCGGATTCTACCCCGCCTGGGGAGGCGTAATCGCTTTTTCGCTCCAAATCTTTTTCGATTTCTCTGGCTATACAGACATCGCCATTGGTAGCGCCGCGCTGCTGGGCTACCACTTTCCCGAAAACTTCCGTCGTCCGTACCTCGCCGCCTCCATCACGGAATTCTGGCGAAGGTGGCACATGTCGCTGTCCAAATGGCTGCGCGATTACCTGTACATCCCACTAGGTGGCAATCGCCGAGGCCCGTTGTCCACCTACCGCAACCTGATGCTGACCATGCTGCTAGGCGGATTGTGGCACGGAGCCAGTTGGAATTTCATCATCTGGGGCGGCTATCACGGCGCATCGCTTGCGGTCGAGCGCTTGGCCGGCGTTGACCCAAACCGCCCAATCCCGTGGTATGCGCGAGCCCCCAGAGCATTGCTGACGTGTTCGCTCGTCGCGATCGGTTGGGTCTTCTTCCGCGCAGCCACGTTTCGCGATGCCTGGTACGTGCTGGGGCAAATGTTCAGTCTGCCGCCTCAGGGTAAATTTCTGTTGAGCACTAACTTAAACCGTCTCGCACTTCTAACCCTTGTGCTGGCGACCACCGAAGAACGATGGAGTTGGTTCGACCGGCTAAGCCGCGCACCCTTGTGGCTCTTTGCAGCGGTGGTGGCAGTGTCGCTACTCCTGCTTGAGCTCTTCTCTGTCACCGATATCGCCATCCCCTTCGTCTACTTCCAGTTCTAGGAGCTTGCTGAAAAACGGGGACTGACGGAGACAGACGTCTTTTTTCGTCATCGCATGCGATTGGTTTTTCTAAAGGGTAACTTGCGAAAAAAGGCTGTCTGTCTCCGTCAGTCCCCGTTTTTCAGCAAGCTCCTAGAACTGGAAGTAGACGAAGGGGATGGCGATATCGGTGACAGAGAAGAGCTCAA
>JANXXI010000094.1 GCA_025350695.1 Acidobacteriota bacterium | reverse complement strand
CAACAGACGGTTGCTTTTTAGTAATTCGGCGGCACTGACATCCCGCAAATCAAGTAGTTGGAATTGATGAACATTCCCCTGCGGATTAAAACGGCACGGCATCGTCAAACGGCCGTTTAGTTAGCAGCCATATCGCGATGGTTCCTCGTCTGAGACTCAATATGAAGCAACGTTCCATCCACCAGTCGCAGCAACAAATCTACTTTTCTCTGTTGCACTCTGGGCAGTTCCACATTTAGGAACTCTTGCACTGCGACGCCTCCAGTCAACTTGTCGAGAAACACAGAAGGTTGTTTCTGAAGCAGTTCCTTCAGTGCCCCGTCGAAATCGAATCGTTTGGCCCGCCTCACCTATCAGTAGTGCCGCCACCAATCAAATAATCTCATTGGGCAGCTAAATCCGGTGAAAGCCTTTCAAAATATCCCGCGTCGCATATCGTAACGCAATCGGCCGCCCGTGGGGACAAGCCATCGGGTACTCGCACTTGCCAAGCTCCGCCAGCAGCCACTCCATCTTCTTATGCTCAAGGCGCATGTTTATCTTGATCGCCGCGCGGCACGCTACCGATGCCGCAATGTTGCGACGCAGGTCACTCACCGATAGCTTTCGCACCTCAGCATCAGGGATCTCCAAAATCTCGAGCAGACTTCGCTCAATACCTTCTTGATCCAAGCCGGCCGGCGCTTCCTTCACGGCAATCGTGCGCTGCCCGAAGGGTTCAATAGAAAATCCGCTCGTCTCTAAATCCGCCGCTATGCGCGCATACTCAATCTGCTGTTCGGCGCTCAACTCTAAGATCATCGGGATCAGCAACTGTTGCCGCACCACCGCTCCTGCCGCCTGCTCCGCCAGTACTTTTTCGAATAAGATGCGTTCATGCGCCACATGCTGGTCGATGATCCACAACCCATCCCGCCCCGCGGCAATGATGAAGCTCTCATGAATCTGGCCAATGGGCCGCAGCTCGCCGATGTCCATCGTCATCCCTGGATCAGCCAACCACCACTGCGGGAATCCACTATGCGGGTCCTTGATCTTAAGCTTCGATTGCGGCGTAACCGGCCCTTCGATCTGCTGATAGCCGGTAAAATCAAATCGCGTCGCAGGGCCTTGTTGTGGACGCAACGTGTAGAGCGGCAACTCCGCATCGCCCAACGGCTCAGCTGGTTCCGGCATCACCGTTCGCGCTTCATCCATCTGCGCCGGATACTGCTGATTTTCAATCGCCTGTGTGAATTCCGAAAAGGCTAAGCCCGCGCCTGTCTGGGGGCGATTCACCATGGGCAAGGTGGAGGCCGGACGCGTATCCATCAACAATCCACGAATCACATCGCGAACAAAATCGTGCACCAGCGTGCCATGCCGGAAGCGCACTTCGGTTTTTGAAGGATGCACATTCACGTCCACTTCGCGGGCATCGCAATCCAAAAACAGCAACGCAAACGGATAGGCGGCCGGTGGCATCAGGTTATGATACGCAGCGGAAATTGCGTGCAGGATCAGCTTGTCTCGAATTAGCCGACCGTTCACGAACAAGAAGATGGAGTTCCGATTCAGCTTCTGCACTTGCGGCCTCGACACGAACCCTCGTAGCAAGTACACGCGCAGATCTTCTTCAGGCTCGTCAACAGGTTGTTGCCCAGGTGGGACGTAAGGCGGCGGCATGCGCAGCTCTTTTTCCTGACTGCCAATGTCTATCAAGTCCTCAAGCACTTGGCTGCCGAAAACCTGGAACACACGCTCCCGCAGTGTTTCCACAGGCGCCACATTCAACAGATCACGTCCATCGTGGGTCAACTCAAATGTCTTGTCCGGATGCGCCAAGCTGTAGTGCGTCAACAGTTGGGCGATGTGCGCCGTTTCTGTTTGATCGGAGCGCAGGAACTTCTTACGAGCGGGAACATTGTAGAAGAGATCGCGAACGGTGATGGTCGTGCCCGACGCGAGTGCGGCCTCATCACAAGCAATCATCTTGCCGCCCGCGATTTCCACCCGAGTCCCCGTGGTCTCCTCAAGTGAACGGGTCTCAAGCGTCAGACGGGACACGCTTGCGATGGACGGCAATGCTTCGCCACGAAAGCCAAGAGTGGATATTGAATTGAGATCTTTAACGTTGGTTAGCTTGCTGGTGGCGTGCCGTTCAAACGCCAACATTGCGTCGTCGCGCAACATGCCGCAACCATCGTCGATGATGCGAATTAGGCGCCGCCCGCCGGTCTCCGCTTCCACTCGGATGCGCGTCGATCCAGCGTCTAACGAATTTTCAAGTAGTTCCTTGACAACCGAAGCAGGGCGTTCAACAACTTCGCCAGCCGCGATCTGGTTTGCGACGGCGTCGGGAAGAACGCGAATGCGGCCCATTAGCCGCTATTGTACCCGGATTCCGCGGCTGTCCAGAAGTTCGCCCGTGGAGCGCAGCAAGTTCAGCAAATTGCGCCTATACTGTACCGATTGATTGACCAGCTGCGATTCGGCGTTTACCAACTTACCCTGCGCATCCAGCACGAAGAAGATCTGTTGCACGCCCAGGTCATACTTCTTCTGTTCGGCGTCCAACTGTTTGCGCGCCAAATCACGATTCACGATCGCGAGTTTCACGCTGGCCTTCGATGATTCTACTTGGCTTACTGCCTGTAGCACTTCCTGGCGAACCGACTGCGAAAGCGTACGCTCATTCAAAGCGTCAATCTTCTTGCCGACCAATACATCGGCCACAGCCGCCTGCGCATTACGGTCACGCAGAGGCAGACGAAGCTGTAAACCGAAATTCCAAATCGGAAAGCCGAACCCAAACAACTGGCCAAGCGAATCCCCGAACCCCCCCGGTGAAACGAGTAGGCCGCGCGCGAATTGATTGCCGCCGCGACCCGTTGAAACATAGCCGCCACGCAAACTAAGATCCGGCCGCAACAGATTCTGAGCTTGGCGAATTTCCAAATCGTCAACAGAATAATCGTTCTGGATCCTCTTCAAATCAGGACGCGTGCGCAATGCTGTTACCACCAGTTTTTCGCGATCCATCTCCGCCTCGTCCGTCGGAGGCAGTACAGACTCGGTCAACACAATCGGCAGATTACGCAATTCCGCATTTAAGTCCACGCTAATCTGCCTGCGAAGCGCATCTTCAGTCTGTTGCAACCGGTAACGCGACTGGGAAACTTGGATTTCCGCCGCCGCGTACTGCGCTTCGGGCTGATAGATATCGAGTGGGCTGATCGCGCCAAGTTCAAGTTCACGCTGTGACCGCTTCAACGCTTCCGATGCCAGTTCCAATGCTTTTTCCTGAACCAGCAAAGTTTCACGGGCCGCGATAACATCCCAATAAGCGTTTTCCGCCGTCACTAACAAACGCTGAATGGACGCTTCGGAATTCAAGTATCCCGATTTCAAGTTGCCCCGCGCAATCGTGATCGGCAACCGATTCACATCCTTTCCTCGATTGCGCAGCAACGGCTGAATAAAGTTGGTTGTGAACTGCGTGTTGTAAGCCGGATTGACCGTCGAGTTGCTGCTGTTTGTGGAAAGCTTGCTGGTGGTAAGACCCGCGGAATATTGCAACCCGCTATCCAGTGTGTGGTTGAATGTAAACTGTCCAGGCTGAGAGAGGGTATTTAACGTGGTCGCGCCGTCCAGCGATGAAATGGATTGCGTCTTCGAGCGCTGGTTGGTGAATGACCCAAAGAAGCTTGGATCAAACGGAGCAAAGGCGCGTGTAATCGCATTCTTCTGCGTCTCCACCACCAGCCTCTGAATCTCGATGTCGGTGTTGTTGCCCATCACCAGGTCGAGATAGTTCTTCAGCGACAATTCTAATTTGCCGCTCTGTACAAAGTCCTCAATGTGCGCCGGTGGACGCAGTTCTATTGAATTGGAGACGACCTCGAACCGTTTGCGGAAATAGGCCTTGTGCGGAAATCGAGGAGTATCTAAAGGATCCTCATTCCACTTCAGTGGATTCACCGGATCTCCGGCCTTGGATTCCACGGCCTTTTGAACGGTCCCCGGCTCTTGAGCCAACGCCAATGACAGCACGCTTGCGCTGAACAGACTAAACAGAATTCGCTTCATGTCTTTAGTAAAAATCCCTTGACCGTATTATTCGTAACGGATGGCTTCAATCGGATCGAGTTTCGCGGCCTGGACCGCTGGATAGATTCCAAATGCAAGCCCAATTCCACAGGATACGCCAAACGCGACAACGATCGACGATGTAGTAACAATAGTAGACCAGCCCGCGGCACGCGCAATGATGTAGGATAACGTGAATCCAAACAAAATTCCGATCAATCCACCGAGCGTTGAAATCAGTACGGCCTCTGTCAGGAACTGCCGCACAATATCGGCTTGCTTTGCGCCAATCGCGCGACGGATACCGATTTCCCGGGTCCGCTCGAGCACAGTGGCCAACATGATGTTCATGATGCCAATGCCGCCCACCAGCAGCGAAATGCCGGCAATGCAAATCATAACTACGTTAAAAATGAACCCAGTGCGGCGGCGCTGTTCGAGCAATCCAGCCGGCACGGTAACGGAAAAATCCCCGGAGTCTTTGTGCGTCGCCGAAAGCAGAGCCGTCACAACACTCGCCGTTTCAATCGAATCGGTTTCCGGCTTCACGCGAATGTACATGCCGTCAATCTCATCTTTTAGATAGCTATTATTATCTTCAAAACGGCGCATGACTGTATTTAGAGGCGCGATGATTAAGTTGTTCCGGTTGGCGACTTCCAACCCCTCCACATCGCTCGTGGCCTGCTGCGCCAGCACTCCTATCACTTGCAGCCACTGATCGTTGACTTTGACGTGCTTACCCACGGCCGGCTCATAACCCAACAGACTAATTTTCGCGCTTTCACCCAATACGCAAATCGGAGCCGATCGTTCGTCGTCATCGTCAGTGAACCAGCGGCCTTCTATTATTTTCAAGCTATTAATTGCGAGATAATTGGACTGCACGCCAATGATTAATGGAGGGTCGCCCGCCGTTTTCGGAAGTAGCTTCTGCGGCTTGAAGCGCTTGCGTGGCGTCAGGGCTTCAAGTCCTTGCACGTTTTCTGAAATCGCGCGGAAATCACGAAACGTCATGCCGGGGGAAATCACTCTGCGCGCCTGCAATTCGTTGCGGTCTACTGCCTCTTTGGCTTCAATGATGATGTTGTTGACACCCAACAAATCGATGTAGCTCATCATCTCTTTCTGCGCGCCTTCGGTGATGGATAACATCGCCACCACCGCGCCCACGCCGAAAATCATACCCAGCATGGTTAGGCCGCTGCGCAGCTTGTGCACCAGCAGGCTTGAAAGCCCCATCCAAATTTCAGGCAGAATTCCAGATAAGCCCGCGGGCATTATTGTTTCCCTCCAGGCAGCGAACTCATGGCTCCGCCTTTCTTGTCGTCACCCTTCTTCGAACCGGGCTTGACCATGGGATTGGCAAGCGCGATGATTTCATCCACCTTCAATCCGCTAGCCACAACCATGGTCGATTCGCTACGCTTGGACAGCTTTATCTCTCTCGCGTCGAATTTTCCCGTGGCCGGGTTTTGAACATAAACAACCATCTTGTTGTCCACTTCAAATACTGCCTGCGCCGGAACATGAATCGCGTTGGCAACCTTGTCAATGATGATCTCCACATCGGCCAGCAAGCCGGGGCGCAGCAGCACATCCAAATTTGAATCTTGATCCGGAGGTGGAGGAAGTTTGGCGTTGTCGATGTCCTGTTGCGAGAAGCCTCCAGCGCCACTCGATGGGGCCTCGGCGTTGGTACGGTTACCGCGGCGGCGTCCCTCACCTGCACCTGCTTCGGCGGCGGCTGCTTGTCCGGAAGGTTTGGCTCCATCAGGTTTCGCTCGATCGGGTTTGGCTCCGTTGGTGGGCTTCCCCGCCGTTGTGGCATCGCCCTTTTTCTCTTCCGACTTGCGCCCAGCCTTGCGCCCAGCGCCCCCACCCTTGCGCTCTCCGCCGGTATCGCCAGGCGGCGTCAAAAGACCACCTCCGCCAGGCATCCCTCCCGCATCCGAGCCCGGCATTCCACCGCCGCCCGGCATTCCACCGCCGCCCGGCATCCCCGGCATTCCTGGCATGGCGCCACCTGCCATTTGCGAAAGTAAGGAGGCCGCCGTTGGAGGCGGAGCCTTGTGACGGTTCGCCGCAGCCTGCGCCAGCACCTGAGCAATCGTTTCCGGTTTCGCCCCCAGTGCGGAGAGCAAATCCTTCATTTCCACACTAAACGTGACATCGAAGCGCTTCGCCGGATCGTTACTGAAAACGCTGGCGCTTGCGGTGTTGCTCATTGTCTTGATCTTGCCCTTAAACCGTTTGTTGGCGATGGCGTCAAGCTCAATAAACACATCCTGATTCTCGTTCAAGTTTGCCCGGTCCAGCTCGCCGATCCGGGCCATCACTTCAAGCTCGCTCAAATCGAGCACATCGGCGATTGGCATGCCCGGTTGCACTTGGTCCCCTTCGCGAATGTCAGGCACATCGAATCCAAAGCCCATACGGCTCGAATTGTTTTGCTTTACCGCAACCAGTCCGCTGATCGGCGAAAGGACTTTCACCTGATTCAGGCGGCCTCTTTCCCGGTCTAGTTCCAGCACGGATTTCTTCCGGCGTTCTTTTAGAACAGCTAGTTCCGCTTGCGCCTGCTCACGACGCGATTTAATGTCACTTTCCAGCTGCTGCAGCCTTCGCTTGGATTCCTCAAAATTCAACTCATTTCGCTTGCGGTCAATCTCCGACAAAAGTTCGTTACGCTTCACTTCCAGTTCGGCGCGCCTGACGCTGTAACGGGCGCTAAGCAATTCCACTTGATCTTGGTTGCTGCGAATGGCCAGGTCGGCTTCGGCCTTCTTGAATTGTTCGTCAATCTGATCAATTTCCAGCTGCTTTTCTTCGAGGCGGCTGATCAGCTCAGCATCATCAAACTCCATGATCAGACTCTTTTCATGCGCCAACGATCCCATTTCCGCCAACTTGGTAACCTGTACGGTGCCAAACAGATTGGGAGCCGTAAGCGTAACCGACCGCACAGCCCGTAACTCTCCCCGGGCATAGCTCCGCACAACCACGTCGCCTTGTCGCACCTTGGCCGTCGGCACGGTCGTCTGCCGTTGTGGCATCTGCTTAAAATAGCCGTATCCCCACCAGGCGGCGCTTAGAACCAGGGCTAGAAATGCAAGTCGTAAAATAATCTTCTTCATGTCACCAATTCACTATAATTTGCGGGCGCGTTTGGCGGCTTCCGCCGGGTCTTCCATCGCAATCGTCTCGCCGGCTTTGAGTCCTTTCAAAACCACCATGTCGGCGTCATTGCGTTTCCCCACCACAATGGGGCGCGTCTCGAAATTTTCCCCTTTTTGCACGTAAACCGACGGTTTGCCTTTCACCATGAAGCTGGCCCGGATCGGAATCAAAACCATTTTGTCTTCCTTTTCCAGGATAATTTCCGCCGAGGCGCTCATGCCAGGACGAAGCCGTGCATCCGCTTGCTTCATCGTGGCGTAGGCGGGAAATGTTTTGTCCGTCAACCCCATGCCGCGGAAACTTACCGAGGCGATAGGACTGATCCAATTCAGTTCCGCTTCAAATTCTTTTTCCGGAATCGCGTCAACTCTCACCATCAGCTTTTGGCCCATTTGCACTTTCCCGCGATCCACTTCATCAAGCTTCAACTCAACGCGCATGGAGCTCAAATCGGGGATTTCGGCAATGGCAGCCCCTGTCCAGGCTCGGTCCCCTTCCTTAAAAGGCGGCGGTGAAGACCCAAATGCCCCTCCCGTGCGGGTATTTGGCAGGATGTTCACAATTCCGTCGCTTGGAGCGTAAATCTTCATCTTTCCGAGGTAACTTTTGGCGCGGTCCACGTCACGAACCGTTTTGTCTTTCTTTTGCAGCAACCGCTCCACATCCGCTTCTTGCGCCGTCTTGTGCGAAGCAATAGCGACATTCATCTTCTTAAGATCCCCTTCGGCCGTGGTCACATCAATCCGGTTCTTCTTGCCTTCGATTTCCGAGAGAATTTCCGCTTTGCTAGCTTCCAGCTTCGCCCGATCGACGTTATAATCGGCCGTCATCTTGTTCATGCCATCCATCTCGGTGGTAATGCGATGAGAAGCCTTCAACTGTACCATTTCGCTATCCACGGTTCTTACGCTGGTTGCGCGGTCAAGATAATACTGTTCCTGCGCCGCGGCATCGAACTCCACGATAACCTCTCCTCTGCGTACCGGCCTGCCGGTCTCGGCCAACTTGACGATGCGTGGATCGGGAATCTGCGGTGCGGAAAGAACCACCGAACGAACGCTACGAACTTCGCCGCGCGATTTGACGCTGATTACAAAATCGGCCTGCCGCACCTTCGCCACGGCCACCTCAACCTTGGTTGAGCCAGCGTAATTATACGCGGAATATGCGCCCCCGGCCACCAGCGACCCAAACACTAACCACGCCAGTACACGTTTTCTCTTGGAGGCGGTGGTCTGGCCCAGGCGCCCCTGCCTTAAATCCTTGGACATAAACTTTCCTTGTGTTCGCCGAACTTGCCGGCCACGTTTCCCGTTTCCGTAAATCCGCCTACGTTACTTTCGTCTTGTCTGGATCAGGGGGTTTATCCGCTGCGACAACTTCCCCAGGTTTTAAGCCTGCCCGTATGGCGGCATGGGTATTGCCGCGAATCCCTACCTGCACTTCCCGCCGTACCCATTGTTCACCCGATTTCACGAAGACAAAGGCCTTCATCAACCCGTTGTCCCTCCCTGAACCCGCCGATTCGTCTTTGACGCTCACTCCGTCAAAAATAGTCTCCATCGGGACCATGGCAGGCGCTTCTTCTTCGGAAATCAGGACATCGGCGCTAACACTTAAATCAGGAATCACCCTGGCATCCATCTGCTCAAGCCGCAGACGAACGGGAACATCCCGCTTATAGGCATAGCGCGCAAGTCCCTGTTTGGCAATCGCCCCAACCATCACCAGGCGCGCCGGTAACTCCAGGCCCGGGTAAGCGTCAAAGCGAATTTTGGCCCGCATGCCGATGCGAAGCGAATCCACGTCGGCCTGATTCACGCTAGCATTTATAACCATTGAAGAAGGATCCACGACCTGCATGAACATTTGGCCCGGATATACCTGGTCGCCTTGCTGGAAGTAACCAAACTCAGAGCCGCGGAATGTACTTTGGACCACCACGACTCCCTGCATCGGAGCCTTGGCGATCATCCTGTCGGCATTCGCCTCAGCTCGTTTGTACTCAATCTTGGCCTGCTCCAATTCAATTTCCGAGGCTTTGGTTTGCGCCTGTTCGGAAATGATCACGTATTTCTCTTCGGAGGCCACTTGCTTGTGTCTGGCACGTGCTTCTTCAAGCGCCAACTTCAGCCGCTCACTCTCAATCGCGCTCAGCACGGGAACCGTCTTCATGTCCAATTCCGCTTTGTCCATGGCGTTCTTCGCCGCCAAAACCTGCTGATCGTGGGACTGTCGGGTGATCTTCTGGTTGGATTGCAATTTCTTGAAGGTCATCTCCGCCTGCACGACGCTGGCGCGGTAGTCGTCCAACCGGTTCATCATGTACTGGCGATCAAATTCAGCTACCTTATCACCCTTTTTGACTGGCGATCCAGAGCTTTTGACGTCTTGAATTAATAGAGAAAAGTCGCCACCACCACGGCTCCCACCGCCACCACCTCCGCCGCCACCACCCCCGCCCGTACCGGTAAGCTGGCCAGAAGTTGAACCTATATTATCATCCACCACGGCAGAATTATCTCGCGCCGAGGACTTTCCAGCGGAAGGAGATCGCGGAGCCGTTGAAATCCTTGAGGAGGAAGATCCACGGCTGGCTGAAGACGCTCCGCCACTGGCTTCACTTGTCGAGGCGATTGAACTAAGAGCTCCAGTGGCAACGGATGAGGTTCGACCCCCTGCGGTGCTTGAAACGGATGCCGATTGCAGCGAGCCAATGCCTGCCCCACCACCCAAACTGCTACCAGCTCCGCTGCGCGAACCACGCAAAGAGGGAGCAATCAACGATACATATCTCTCAGCTGCTGTGCTTCCGGTTAATCGAAGTGTTTTTTGGACCTTGCCAGCAATTACGGTGGCCGAACGGAGCTGCACCATGTCGCCCTTTCCCTTGTCCGGTTGGCGTGAGTAGGCGTAAAGGCCCAATGCCGCCAAGGCAATGGCGAATAGGCCCCAAACCCATTTGCGCCCCTTACCTTCCGGCCGTTTTGCGACTGGGACCGGGCCGGGTGTTTTGGGGTCTGGCGGAGTTGGCGAAGTTGGAAGGCTGCTCATTATTTTGCCGCTTTTTTTCCAGACAGACACAAAACGCGCCTGCTGAATGGAATCGTTACAAGGCTAGACGTTATTTTATACGAAAAAGTTATTCAGAACGTAACTCCCTCATATTTAAAATCTTGCGAAACGAAGACTCAGGGTTCATCCCGCCTTGCGAAACGCCAATACGGCGTTCAAGCCACCGAATGCAAAGGAGTTAGAGATTGCCCCCAGCGCCTTGATGTCTCTTGGCTCATTAGCGATCACGTCCAGGTTACATTCCGGATCCGGGGTTGTGTAGTTCGCCGTCGGTGGCAACATTCCATTGTGAAGCGCGAAGATGGTTGCCGCAGCCTCAAGGGCTGGGGAAGCTCCCAATGCGTGGCCATGCATCGATTTCGTGGAACTCACCGGTGGCGTCCGCCGAAAAACGGAGCGGATTGCCTCGGCTTCGGTACGATCATTGGCATCCGTTCCCGTGCCATGAGCATTAATGTAGCCGATGTCGCTTGGATCAAAACAGCCGTCAGCCAAGGCTGATCGCATGGCTGCGGCCGCTCCAAGCGCCGATGGCATGGTAAGGTGACCCGCATCGGAAGTCATACCGAAGCCACAGATTTCGGCGTAAATCTTAGCACCTCGCGCCTGGGCCGATTCAAACAGCTCAAGCACGAACATAGCTGCCCCTTCCCCCAAAATCAGCCCGTCTCGATCTTTTGAAAATGGCCGGCAAGTGGTGGCGGAAACCACGCGCATGGCTTCCCAACCGCGCAAGAGTCCAGGCGTGAACGGCGCTTCGGTACCGCCAGTTATCGCCGCCTCCACCAAACCATTGCGAACCATCCAAAACGCTTGGCCAATGGCATGTGCAGCCGAAGCGCAGGCCGTCGAAACGGTATAACAAGGCCCGGTGATGCGATGGCGCATGGAAATCCAACTGGCTGAGGCGTTGGCCATCACACGGGGAATGGTCATTGGTTCAAAACGTTCCCGACCCTCGCTGTACAGCCTCCGGTAGGCCTCGTCTTCGCTGATTTTGCCACCCAAGGAACAGCCAGTCACGACCGCCGTCCGATCACCTTCAACCCGCAGTCCCGATGTTGCAATGGCTTCTTCAGCCGCGGCGCTCGCCAATTGCGTGGACCGGTCTAGCATACCGGCGGACTTCGCGTCCAGATGCGCTAACGGATCGAAGAACGCTGCCTCGGCCCCGTTGGGAATTTTGAAGCGGGTAACGTCAAGCGACTTGATCGGCCGAATGCCTGTTCGCCCTAGGGCTAGGGATTTCCAGAACTGTTCCGCATTGATCCCAAGCGCCGAAACAACACCGATTCCAGTGACGGCAACACGCCTCACGCCAGCTCCGGCGATGCGGTTTCCTTTACCTGTTTCGCATCATCAAGCAGCAGCGCTACGCCATCAATGGCTTGTTGCACGGTTGTGAATTTCTTGGCCGCATCGTCGGGAATGCTAATCCCAAACTCCTCTTCCAGAGCGAAGACGATTTGTAGACCATCGAGTGAATCAATGTTAAGTTCGGCGAAAGTGCTTTCGGGGGTTACTTTTCCGTCCGGTAAGTACTGAGTTTTCTTAAAGACTTCGATTACGCGTTCACTGATTGTGCCGGTCATTCCTTTTCTCCGTAATTACTGCAGTCGGCCGACAGCTTTTATTTCAATCTCCACGTTTTCGTTCACGCGAAGGATGAATGTGCTTGGGTTTTTTAATCCCCACTTAACATAGGGAATCTTGAATGTTGAACTGATGCTCATTTGGCTGGGCTGTGCCGCTAGTTGAACAGGTATCGTCATTTCGTGATCCGAGCCGTGCAGCTTGAACATACCATGAACCTGCACCGTGCCTGTACCCGCCGCTGGAGCCTTCCCTTCTACCTTATCTGGAATGAAGACAATGTCTGGAAATTTGATCGCCTCCAAAATAGCTCCGCGCATGCGTTTGTCACGCGTATCATTGCCGCTTTCACCGCTGACCGCGTTAACCACCAGCGCTCCGCTTGCCTTACCCGTTTCCGGATCAAATTTCACGGTCCCGCTTTTTAGCTGGAACGAGCCATGCACGGTATGCACGTTGCCCTCAAGCGTCCAGCTAATTTTGGTTTGCGCGGCGTCGAAGACCAGCGTGCTTTCCGCCGCCATCAGGGCTATCGTCGAGCAAAGGAAGAAAACCGTCCTCATCTTAAGCCAGCCTTTGAACCGGGAGTTCGCTTGTAGTGTGAAAATTCAGGAGTTGCGAAAAGATAGTCGGCTTGGCGGCCAAACCGCGCATTACCAGGCTGTTCAGCAACGGATACCGGTCCATTGCCAATAACGCCGAAGACATCAGAGAGGGCACTCGCCGAATACGCCGATGCGCTGCTTCATATATCGACAAGTCTCCATCTCTCAAGGCGTCCCCAAGAGCTTCAGCCTGCTCGAATGCCAAAGAAAGCCCATCTCCCGTGATCGCGTCCAGCGAACCGGAAGCGTCACCTACTAAAGCCACGTTGCCTCTTGTTACACGAGGGAGACGCCGAGAAACGGAAGCGGATCCGCGTTCGGCGCTTGTCGGCTCGGCAGCGCGCAAGCGGCGGGCCAAATTCGGAAAATAAGAAACGGCAGGGGCTACTCTCAATTTCGAGTTTCTGGAAATCACCGCAACCCCCACTTGGCCATCGCCAACCGGAGTGACATAGACCTGAAACCCAGGAGCCCAATACACTTGCACGCAATCAGACCACGGCGCCGCCGCGAAGTGCCTGCGGAAGCCGAACCGCTTGTCTTGCAGCCGGGCCGCTTTAAATCCCATCGCGCTACTCACGGTGGAAGATCCGCCGTCGGCTCCGATCAAATAATCAAACCGCAAGCGCTTGTCTCCAACAAAAGCCGAACTGGCATCCAAGGCAGAGACCGGAGAATTCCATAACAGCCGCACGCCCCAAATAGATGCGGCTTTCAACAGAAAGTTGTGTAACTTGGTTCGGCGCACGCCAAGACCGAAGCCCTGCGAAAACTTTGCGCCGGCGGATCGATCCCTGGTGAAGAACTCGACACCTTGAATGGGATGGGAATCGGCCGATGGAAGTTCAATGCCTAACCGGGCCAGTGCGCGGACTCCTTGCGGCATTAATCCTTCACCGCAAGCCTTATCAATAGGGGGCCTCGCTCCGTCGGCTAGTGTGACGCGCGCCCCTTGGCGGCGTGCTGCAATCGCCGCTACCAGTCCTGCGGGGCCACCGCCAACGACGAACACATCCGTGTTTTCAAACGACAACCATCACCACCTTAGCAAGAGCAGCTCCGAACAAAACCCTGGTCCCATTGCCGCCATCACGCTGTACGTCCCCTCAGCCGGCCGCCGGTTCTGCATTACTTCTTCAAGCACCAGAAGTACAGATGCCGAAGAAAGGTTCCCGGTTCTACGCAAACACGTCCAGGAAGCCTCAAGCGATCCTTCAGCCAATCCCAGAGCCGTTTCCGTTGCCTCTAAAACACGCGGTCCGCCAGTGTGCAGAATCCAACTGCCAATGTCTTTCCGCTTTAAACCTTCGGAGTCGAGAAACGCATCCACATCCCCCGCAAGGTTCTGTTCGACGACGATGGGAACTTCGCGCGAAAGGACAATTCGAAAACCTTTTTCCGAAATATCCCAACCCATTACGTGTTCCGTCTCTGGATAGAACACCGATCGCGTGGAAACGATGCGGGGACCGGAACATGTTACCTGGTCCCCGGCGATCAGCGCCGCTCCACAACCATCGCCAAACAGGCCCGAAGAAATTAAATTGGCGACCGACAAATCATCATGTTGCAGGGTCAACGAACAAAGCTCAACAGAAAGAACTGCCGCAACCTGATCGGGATACGCCTTCACATAATCGGCGGCGCGCGCCACACCCGCGGCCCCAGCAACGCAACCCAAGCCGAAGATGGGAACGCGCTTGATATTCACCGGCAGCTTCATGCGGTTAACAAGGCGCGCGTCAATCGACGGGCTGCAGATGCCGGTCACGGAAACGAAGAAGATGGCGCCCAGTTTTTCTTTTGGAATCCCCGCGCGTTCCAGCGCCAGGGTCAACGCCTGTTCTCCCAGGTCGAGGGCGGCGTCAATCCAGTGGTTATTCGCCTTGCCCCACGTAGTGATGCCGTAATACTGTTCAAGAGGCAACGCAAGGTAGCGGGTATCAACGCCGACGCGTTGGTGGAGCCGTTCAATGAAGTCCGGGTTATCGAGCCGCGAGCCCCAGTACGCCTTGAGCGCATTTAAGAGCACGCGTTGGTCGTATTGATTCTTGGGAAGAGCGCTAGAAGCGCTGGCGATTTTCATGATGGTTGATTATTTTAGACGAGCCAGTTCGGAGGCGTACAGATGGTTGCCGGGAAATTCATCCCGCAATTCTTTCAAGAGTTGTTTAGCGCGCGGGATATCTCGCTCCCGCAAAGCGGCCACGGCGATCAGAAGGCGTGCAAAGGGGCGCAAGTAGCGGCCTTTCTCGGCTGTGATTTTCAGCTTTTCCACACCTGCGACGCGATCAGTCTGATTACCTGCCATGCGCAGCAGCCACCGAACCGCCATCGGTTTCAGGCTTAGCATGTAGTTTTCGACACCGATCGCCAACCAGGCATCGTGATAGTTGGGGTCAATCGAAAGGAGTTTTTCGGCGGTAAAACGGCCGGCCTTAGTGTTGGCCAGGGAACTCATATACTTTTTTTCGACCAGTCCTTCGTAATCGGAACGGAGACCCAGCGCAAGAGCCTTGGCGAACAGAGCGTTGGTGTCGTTCCCGTTTTTCCCAAGCGCCTTTTCCGCCAGACTTTCAGCCTGTGCTATTTGACTCTGGAAAGCGGCTATGGTCTTGGGATCGGGGGACAATTTCTGTTGAGTTCGGAAATTCTCATCGTGTGTGAAGAACTCGCCCTGCAAGATGTGAAGGCGGTCGAATTCGGTGAAGAGGTAGGCGGCGGCGTCCGATGCCGGGCCGAGAGGATCGTCTGGGGCGACCTTGGCATATTCAGCAATAGTCTTATGCGCACCGTTGAAGTCGAGGTTGTACATCTGACGATAGGCGCGGTCGAGCGGCGTTGGTTGCTGAGCCGGCAACAACGGCGCGCTCACGGCCAATAAGAAGAGTCGACTACATAGCATTCGCTCCCATTATGACGCGATCCAGTGCCTGTGCGTTTCTCCAGGGCTTGACAATTATCCTACATCCATGAAAGTCTAAGCACATTCCGTTTACTGGCTTTGTGACAGCCAAGGGGATTTATCCTACGTCAGGAGGGGTTGATGTTGGAACGCAATTTATTCGCGTGTTGCGCGTCAGTCTTATTTTCCGCCGTGTCTTTAATGGCGCAAACCGCCGGCACCGGAACGTTAGTGGGAACAGTTACCGATTCAACTGGAGCTATCGTCGCCGGGGCCAAAGTAATAGTCCTGAACGCCGATACGGCATTTCGTTCGGAGTCCGTAACTTCGGCTGAAGGTGCTTACTACGTTCCTTATCTCACGCCGGGAACCTACCGGCTGACAATTGAGACTGCGGGCTTCAAGAAGCACCAGCACGACGGCATTCAGATCCGCACAGGTGAAATTCCCCGTATCGATGTTGCCTTGGAAGTTGGCGCGGTGACGGAAAGCGTAAAAGTGGAAGGTTCGGCATTGTTGCTGGAAACAGAAACCGCCGCCGCCGGGCAAGTGCTTTCCGGCGATCAACTCTTGAAAATTCCCGTCAGCCAGAAGCGGGCCATCCGCATGACCTATTACTATCCTGGAACGCAGCCTGTTGATGGTTACCACGTCCTTGGCCAAAGGGCGCGGTCCATCGGCTATACGGTGGACGGTATCAACGGCAAAGAGCCGGGCATTGGTAATATTGGCGGCACCAACGAACAAATCTCCACCACACAAGACGCCTTTGAAGAAGTGAAGGTGCACACAACCGGCACTCCGGCGGAATACGGACACGCGGCAGGTGGACTCATGTCTATCGTCTTCAAGAGCGGCGCAAATCAATTTCACGGCTCAGCGGAAAACCGCCACATCGGCCAGACAATGGTGCATCGTAATTACCTGGAGCAATTGCCTCGAACCAATCCCTTCACATATCACGAAACTTCTTTCTTATTCAGCGGTCCGGTCATTATTCCCAAACTATACAATGGGAAAAATCGTACTTTCTGGCTGTCCGGCTGGGAACAGCATTTTGAAAACGCCGGGACATCCAGCGCCCGCACAACAGTTCCAACCGCGGAAATGTATGACGGCGACTTTACCTTCAAAGGAAGCGGCATCGCCCCAAGGCCTATCTACAACCCTTACACTACGCGGCAAACCGGAGCTACTTACACGCGCGATCCGTTCCCGGGGAACAGTATTCCCAAAAACTTGTTCGATCCCGCCGTGCTAAAATTTCTCGCGCAGAAACCCTTTACCGTCGGCAATCAGGCGGGCATTGCTTCCGCTACGGGCCCTACCGAAAATCTAGTGGCGAACCAGATCAAGCAGATCCGGCGCATTCGCTGGGATGAGAAGATTGACCATCAATTCTCGTCCAACCACAAGATTTTCGGACGCTATTCGCAAGCCCACCATCGCGCATGGAAGGGCGATCATCAGGCTCAGTTCGCCTGGCTCGATATCGATCCCAACGCGCAGAACGCGCCCGTGGAACACATCAACATCGCCTTTTCCGACATGTACATCATCAGCCCAACCATGAGTAATGAATACCGGATGGGCTACAATCGCCGAGCCCGTTATGAAACGGCACTAACTAAGGATCAAGGTTGGGCTCAAAAATTCGGCATTCCTAACTCGGATGGTGGAACTTTCCCCAACTTCAACATCGGCTATGGCCTTGCGGGCTTGCCTAGTTTCCAAAATGTTGGCGAGGATTTCACTTTCCAGGATAACGTCACACGGAGCGCCGGCAAGCACACCCTGAAGGTCGGCTATGAACTGATCCGAACCCGCTATAACGGTACGGCCGGAGCTTTACCTGGCGGATCCTACAATTTCGGCGGCACCGATCTGCCGTTCACCCCCAACACGGGAATCCCCTTTGCGTCATTCCTGTTGGGTACAGTTTCAAGCGCCACTTACACACAAGAATTTGCCAGTTGGTTGCCCCGCTGGTATTCGCATCAAGCCTACATTCAAGATGACTGGAAGCCGATGCGAAAGTTGACCATTAACCTTGGTTTGCGTTGGTCTTATGAAACTCCGTTTAAGACTAAGTACGGTCAGCAAGCGCAATTCGATCCCACGGCGAAGGATCCGCTGACGGGCCTAGCCGGAGCCATTGTCCATCCTAAGGGCGCCCTCGCCCGTGGCGACTGGAATAATTTCGGTCCGCGCGTTGGCTTGGCTTATAATTTCAAGCCAAACTGGGTTTTTCGCTCGTCCTTCGGATTAATTCATCAGGACATTTTCGCAACGGCCACCAACATCATGTATCAGGAATACCTGGCAACGGCCACGGTTCAGTCTCCGGTCGGCGATCCGAACCCGGCCTTCCGGCTGTCGCAAGGTCCTCCGCCAATCAAGTTCAACGTGCAGCCCGATGGTTCCGTGCCGTTTGTTGGAACGAACTACTCAGGCCGTTCGGCTGGCTGGTTTGATCCAAAGTTGCGGATGCCTTACGTGATGAGCTGGTCTGGTGGTTTGCAGTGGAGCTTTAAGCCAGGCTGGGTTATGGAGACGATGTATCAAGGGCAATCTGGCGTGGGCCTGATCAACAACTGGGACATCAACCAGATTCCGCTCAACACCTCAAAAGATCCGGCTGTGCTGAATACGATTTTCACGGCAACGCAGAATTACAAGCCTTACACGCAGTTTGGTTCGGTGAATTTGATTTCAAATTTCGGACATAACTCCTATCATTCGGGTACGGTGCGCGTTGAGAAGCGCTACTCCGCCGGGTTGAGCCTAAACAGCTTCTATACGTTCGGAAAAACGATTACCGAGAACGAAGGCGAAACGGGAGCGGGTGGCATTACCTATTACAACCGCCGCCTTGAGAAAGGCTTGGCTTCTTACAACATCACGCACCGCTTTGTGAACGTGATGAGCTACGAATTACCGTTCGGCAAGAACCGCAAGTGGATCAACCAAAGCCGTGTGGCCGATCTTGCAATCGGTGGATGGGAGTTGACCTGGACCCAAACGCTGCAGTCCGGCCTGCCCTTTACCGTTGGTTTCGCCAACAGTCCTAATCGGTATTTGCCCGGAGGAACGCGCCCCGATATTCTTACTTCCAACGACGCCGCCTATGCCCCCGATTGGGCGCTGGGACCAAATCGTTTCCCAACTTCCGCGCAGAACCCCTACTTGAACTATTCGTCGTTCGCCTATCCAGCGGCTTTCACACCAGGCACACTTGGCCGTAACACATTTATTGGACCCGGCCTGAATTGGACGCAGCTTTCGCTAGCGAAGTGGTTCCACATTACGGAACGCCTGCGCGCCCAAGTGCGTATGGACGCGAACAACTTCCCGTTCAAGCAACCGCAGTTCACGAATCCCAGCTCAACGTACGATCGCAACAGTCCCCTATCCTTCGCCAAAATGACTGGAACTCGTGGTTCGTTTTCCGACATCGGGACATCTAACGCAAATCTATTGATCATTTTCAAGGTTCAATTTTAGTCGAGTAACTTGCGAGCGCTTTCTGATAGTGTAAGTAGGCGATGAAGAGCCTATTTCTTTCCGTGATCCTGATTTTGTCCCTAAACGGGCAGTCCGGCACAATTATTTTGGACGATAAGTTCGCAGACGGCAACAGCCAGAATCAGGATCTGGAAAACAACTCCGCGTGGCTTTTCAATGGCCGCACCAACAACATTCGCACCGACTCGCCTGGATCGGTTACGCTTGACATGTCTCCCGCCGGGGCATCTTCGGAAGCGGTTTGGGCTTTCTTCACGAAAGCTGGTTCGCCAGTGTCTCTAGGCGCAGGCGACAAACTCACCGTTGCTGTTACCTTTTCCCTGACCGGTTTTCTTGCAAACGGCCAGGATATCCGTTGGGGCGTTCTCGATTCGCTTGGTACGCGCAACACCACGAATCTGGGCGGCGGGCATAACGATGCAACGTTCATCAACGATACCGGCTATGGATTGCAATTCTTCGCCAGTGGCCAAGGCGGCCCGATGGTGCTCGGTCGCCGCGTCGCACTAGGCAATGCCAACATGTTTAACAACTTTGCCGATTTCGGAACCATTCAAGGAACAGGAGCTGCCGATCGGCAAGCATTAACCGATAACACGCCCTACACGCTAACTTACACAATTGAACGGTTGACCGCCACAACCACCCGCTTGACGGCCGAAGTTAGCGGTGGCAAGCTTACCGGACTTAGTTACTCAGGCGTGGAATCAAACCCCGCCCCCAACACCACCTTCGATTCCTTCGCCTTCCGTGTGGCCGGCACGAATTTCGCAAGCAAGATGACATTCACCCGGCTGTTGGTGCAATACAACCCGGCGCCGCCGGCAATCACCGCGCAGCCGCAGCCTTCGGCGCTGACCCTGCAAGTGGGTTCCAGCGTAACCATGGCCATCGCCGCCTCAGGCAGCGCCATCTCCTATCAGTGGCAAAAAGACGGTAAGGACATTGGTGGAAATGACTCCGCGAAGACAGCCATCTTGGTTCTGGACAAGGTGCAGTTGAGCGATGCCGGAACGTACACGACCGTGGTTTCCAACTCAGGCGGCAAAACCGTTAGCGATCCTGTAATTCTGGAAGTGAGCGTCACGCCCGTTCCACCCGCACCCGCAATCACGCGGCAACCAGGCAACACAACCGGCACTATTGGTCAATTCGCGAGCCTTGCCGTGGAGGCCAGCGGCAGCGGCCTGGTCTATCAATGGTTCAAGAATGGCGCGCTACTGCCGAATATTAAGACAGCCGTTCTGCAATTTTCCAACCTGACAATCGCCGATTCGGCGTCTTACAACGTCGTGGTTAGTAACTCAAGCGGGAGCACGGCCAGCGCCAAAGCAACCCTGTTAGTTACATCGCCCATGTACGCGACCAGCGTCAACCCTTGGCCCAATTATCCATCCATCTGTACCGACACTCCACTTACAATTGACTTTGACCGCACACCCTCGATCGGAAAAACCGGACGGATCCGTGTCCTCGATTCCGGCGGCCAGCCAGTGGATACTATCGACATGTCCGCCAATCCACAAACCAAGGTGATTGGTGGGACATCATATGTCTACTACCCCATCATAATAACTGGCAACCGCGTCAATATTTATCTGCATCAGCAACTCCCCTTCAACGACCGCTATTCGGTGATCGTTGAACCAGGAGTGATTGTGGATCCGGATGGAGCTCCTTGGACTGGCTTTGCCGACGCCGGAACCTGGACGTTCCGCACACGTGTGAAGGGCCCAACCGCCGGTGTTTCCTCGGTTATCATCTCGACCGATGATAGCGGTGATTTCTGCACTGTGCAGGGTGGAATTGACTTTGCGCCAACTAATAGCGCCAATCCATTCTTCGTAACTGTACTTCCCGGAATTTACAACGAAATCAACTACGTAAACTCAAACAAGCCCTTCATAACCGTGAACGGCTATGATCGCGACAAAACCGTGATTCAATATCCGAATAACGCCAATCTGAACCAGGGCAACAACAGGGCCATGTTTGGTGTGGATGCCACCGATTTCGTCCTTGACTCGCTCACACTGTGGAACACCACGCCGAAAGGTGGATCACAAGCCGAGGCATTTCGCGGCAACAATCGGCGCATCTTACTGAATCGCGTAAATCTGAAAAGCTTTCAAGACACTTTGCTGCTGCAGGGCCAAGCGATGGTAAGCGACAGCTACATTGAAGGCGACGTGGACTTCATGTGGGGCATCGGCACGGTGCTCATTCAGAACAGTGAGTTAAAGGGGACCAGTTCAGGCGGCTACTATACCCAAATCCGCAACACGCAAGGGCAGAACGGCTATGTGTTCTTGAATTCAAAGCTAACCGCGCCTGACGGAGTAACTGGCATGTATCTGGCCCGCATTGATCCAACGGTATTTCCTTACAGTCAGGTGGCATACATTAACTGCGTCATGGGCCCGCACATTATTCCCGAAGGCTGGCTGCTCAACAACGCCACCACCGCCCCCAATGTTCAGTTTTGGGAATACAGATCCACAGACCTAAAAGGTTCTCCCGTGGACATCAGCAAGCGCGCCCCATTCGCAAGGCAGTTAACCGCCCAGGAGGCCGTGCAGTGGAGCAACCCGGCGTTTGTCCTAGGAGGGTGGGTCCCAGCGACTCTGAATTCAGTTGCGCCAAGGCCCGGTGAGCCGGTTGTGGCGAAATGGACTGCGCCGGAGGATCGAGCTGTGGATTCCTGGATTGGACTGTATACCGGGGATGGAGTATTGATCGCAAGGAAACCGTTAGGCGCTGGAACTACAGGCGAGACGACCTTTGGGGTGACTCTGCATCAGTATGAGCTACGGATGTTCTTGACGGATGGAGCCGCAAGAGCCGACTTCCACCGAATTAAGGTAGTTCGGTAGCGTCCCCTAGCGTTCCCAGCGCCAAAGCATACCGGTTCCTGTCGCAACCTATGATAAGATGCCATCAGGCACTCCCTGGACAAGTGCGTCTAACCGATGAAACCTCTTTTTCGAATCGCGCTGACCATTTACTTTAGCGTTATCGCCGCGCACGCCGAAGACGGCCCAGAGTTTTTCGAGAAAAATATCCGCCCACTGTTCGCCCGGCAATGCATGGCCTGCCACTCCGCCACGGCCGGTATGGGGGGACTCAAGCTCGACACACGCGAAAATATGCTCAAAGGCGGCGCCCATGGCCCTGCCGTCATTCCCGGCAAACCAGCCGAAAGTATGCTGTTGCGCGCCGTCGGGCAGACGTCTGATTTGAAGATGCCACCCTCGGGCAAATTGAAGGACTCCGAAATTGCGGTCATCCGCCAATGGGTTGAGATGAACGCCCCCTGGGGAGCTGAAAAACCGGCGCTAACTAAAAGCACCGAAAATTTCTGGGCTTTCATCCCGCCCAAGGAACCTGTCGCGCCCACGGTAAAAAACACAGCTTGGATTAAGTCGCCCATCGACCGATTTGTGCTGGCGCCCCTCGAAGCCAAAAACCTGGCCCCTGCTCCACCGGCCGACAAGCGCACCCTGATCCGCCGCGCCACCTTCGATCTCACAGGCCTTCCGCCCACCCCCGAAGAAGTGCGATTGTTTCTCGCCGACAACCAGCCCGATGCATTCGCCCGTGTGGTGGATCGCCTGCTTGCTTCCCCGCACTATGGCGAACGGTGGGGCCGACATTGGCTCGACGTCGCGCGTTATGCCGATTCCAACGGCTTGGATGAAAACCTGGTATACCGTCATGCCTACCGCTATCGTGATTACGTCATCCAGGCGTTTAATAAAGACAAACCCTACGATCTCTTCGTCAAAGAACAACTAGCCGGCGATCTGCTGCCTACTACCGATCAGCCAACACAACTGGAACGTTGGACTGCCACGGGCTTTCTTTCCTTGGGCGCGAAAATGCTCGCCGAAGACGATCCGTTGAAAATGGAAATGGACATTGTCGATGAGCAACTCGACACTACCGCTCGCGCATTCATGGGCCTCACTGTGGGCTGCGCCCGTTGTCACGATCACAAATTCGACCCTATCCCCACGGCCGACTATTACTCCATGGCGGGCATCTTTAAGAGCTCTAAAACCATGGAGAATTTCAAAGTGGTAGCTAAGTGGCACGAATATGTGTTGACAGACGAAGAGCAACGCAACAGGCTAAAAGCCCACCTGGACAAGATTGAGGCAAAGCAAAAAGAAGTTACTAGCTTGTCCGACGAAGCTAACGACAAAATAGCCAAGGAAGCCCGCGCCAAAGTCGGCGCCTATCTACTGGCTGCCGACGACGTATTGCGATACGAAAAAGTGAAACTTTCGCCCGTTGTCTCCGGCGCCGCAGTGACGCGCCAGGCCGGGAGTTTTGACCGCGGCAACGCCCCCCGCAAGTTGGAAAAGAGCAAGACCAATGTGGCTTCCGGGGTGAACGGTCCCTATTTCGTGGAGTTCGACGTGACCGTCCCCTCCGCCGGTGAATATCAGCTCGACATGCTAGAGGAAGAAACGGGTTCGGGAACGTTGGATATTTGGGTCAACGGCGTGTTCGAACAGAAGGGCAAGCCGCCCGTGTCGAACCGCGAAGCTTCTCCCGATGCCGGCGGCTGGGACGCCACTGGCGTGTTTCCCCTGATTGCCGGAAAGAACACAATTCGCCTGGAGCACAAGTCCCGCTTTCCTTATTACGAATCGCTGCAACTTACGCCGTTCGCCAGTGGGGTTGAGGCGCCTCGCTCCACCGAACAGGTGGCCCGCAAGTATCAAGTCAACCCAAGCCTGTTAAAACAATGGGTGGATGAAATGCACCGCTCCAAGGGTGCGCCGCATTCGATCTTGTATCCAATCTTTGCTAACTCGTCGAAGACCTCTCTCGATGGCTGGCTTTCCCCTGTGAAAGGTCGCTTCAAGGATTTCAATCCCAAGACCCGTGAAGATTTAGGCGCACGTATGCAAGCCTTGTTCGACGAAGCGGATGCTGCCTGGCAGCGTGAGTTGACCGCCCGCAAGAATCGGCCAACGGAAAAGGCCGCCCGCAACGCCATTAAGCAAGAAGAAGGGTTGAAGGACCCTATCCTCGATGCCTTTCGTGAAGTCTCTTACGGCAAGGCCGGTCCCTTCCGCGCTCCGGGTAACGCTAAGGAGTATTACCCGAAGGAGTTGCAAGACAAACTCGCGGGCCTTGAAAAAGAGAAGAAGGCCTTGGAAGAGGGTACCCCTGATTTGCCAAAAGCCATGGGCATAAGCGAAGGCGAAAAGATCGCTGACATCCCGATCCACATTCGCGGCAGCCACTGGACGCTGGGCAAGGATGCGCCGCGTCAATTCTTGAGTGCGGTTTCCAGTTTTAAGCCGCCCACTATTCCCAAAAATCAAAGCGGACGACTGCAGCTGGCCGAATGGCTTGCAACTCCGGAACACCCGTTAACCAGCCGTGTGATGGCAAATCGTATTTGGCGCTGGCACTTCGGCAAAGGCATTGTTCCCACAACAGACAACTTCGGTCGCTTGGGTGAGATGCCTACAAATCAACTGCTGCTCGATTGGCTGGCGCTGCGTTTTGTCGATGGAAAGTGGTCCATCAAACAAATGCACCGTACCATTATGCTTTCGAGCACCTATCAGATGTCGTCCAACTACAATGCGAATGCGGCTGAGGTCGATCCGGAAAATACGTTGTTGTGGCGCGCCAGTCGCCGACGGCTCGAATCAGAGGCAATTCGCGATGCCGTGACTGCCGTTACAGGAGAAATCAAGTTCGACATGGGCGGCACGCTGCTCGATTACAAAGACCGCGCTTACGTTGCCAACACCTCGCGCCGCGGCTCGACTGATTACGACAATCCTCGACGCGCCGTCTACATCCCGGTTGTTCGCAGTTCCTTGTACGAGATGTTCCAAGCTTTTGATCTGCCCGACCCGGCCACCCCGAACGGGGACCGCAACGCCACGGTAATAGCCCCGCAGGCGCTGTTCATGATGAACTCGACGCTTGTGTTGAAAAGCACCCGCGCCATGGCGCAGCGTCTGCTGGATCGCAAAGACATGGACGACCCAGCCCGTATTCGCGACGCCTACGAACGAGCCTTGGCGCGCCCACCAGCCCCCAGCGACATTGACCGTTCCCTGACTTTCATCGCGCAGATTGAGAAGGCGATGGAGGCAAACGAAACCGACGCCGCCAAGCGCCACCTGTTCGCCTGGCAGAGCTTCTGCAAGGCGCTCGTGGCATCGAACGAATTTATTTATTTGAATTAGGACTTAATATGAACCGCCACTGGAATTCTTACTTGAACCGCACATTGTCACGCCGCGATCTGTTGCGCGTAAGCAGCACCGGATTTGGCGGCATGGCACTGGCCGCAATGTTAGGCGAAGAACAACTCCGCGCCGCAGCCACGGCAGGCCAATCGAATGGCGTAAGCCCCCTGGCAGTGAAAGCCCCACATTTTGCGCCTAAAGCCAAGCGCGTCATCTTCCTCTTCATGCACGGCGGTCCTTCACAAGTAGACACGTTCGACTACAAACCTCTGCTGCAGCGCGACCACGGAAAGCCACTGCCATTCGCTCGCCCCAAAGTAGTTTCGGGCGCCACGTTCAACTTGCTGAAGTCGCCGTGGGAGTTCAAACAGCACG
Organism: Acidobacteriota bacterium; assembly: GCA_025350695.1. Taxonomy (GTDB): domain Bacteria; phylum Acidobacteriota; class Terriglobia; order Bryobacterales; family Bryobacteraceae; genus JANXSF01. The sequence goes on along the minus strand of JANXXI010000094.1, from coordinate 11,899 downwards.
GCCAAAGCGGCATGTGGGTCAGCGAGCTTTTCCCGGAAATCGCCAAGCGAGTGGACGACATCTGCTTCATCAAATCCATGTGGGGCTCCAATTCACGTCACGGTGGCGCGCTGCTCGAACTACATACTGGCAGCGACACTTTCGTCCGGCCCTCCATGGGTTCGTGGGTCACTTACGGCTTGGGCAGCGAGAACCAGAGCATGCCCGGTTACGTCACTATCTGCCCATCGCAGAGCCATGGCGGCGCGAATAACTACAGTTCCGGATTTCTGCCCGCGCCTTATGCCGGCACGCCCATCGGTTCAGTCGGCATCAAGGCGAAGGACGCGAAAATTCCGTATATCTCCAACGCCGAAACTCCTAAGAATATTCAGCGTATGGAACTCGACCTGCTCGGCCAAATTAACCGCGAGCAGTTAGCTTCCACCGGCCATGATGCCGCTCTCGAAGGGCGCATCGAATCGTTTGAGCTCGCGTTCCGCATGCAAAGCGAAGCCCCCGGCTTACAGGACATCTCCGTCGAATCTGAAGCAACTCAGAAGCTCTACGGCCTGGACAATCGCGTCTCCGAAGATTTCGGACGCCAATGCCTCATGGCTCGCCGCCTTTCGGAAAGCGGTGTTCGCTTCGTGCAGGTGAGTCACACGTATAAGTGGGATCAGCACTCCGAGTTGCTCCGCGATCACTCACAAAACGCTCACGAAGTAGACAAGCCTATTGCCGGATTGTTGGCCGACCTCAAAGCTCGCGGCCTTTTGAAAGATACGTTAGTCGTCTGGGGTGGCGAGTTTGGCCGCACGCCAACAGCGGAGGGTTCCGATGGTCGCGACCACAACCCTGAAGCATTCACGTACTTCATGGCCGGCGGCGGCGTGAAGCCCGGTTTCCAGTACGGCGCAACCGACGACTACGGTTACTACTCCGTAGTCGATAAGGTGCACCTGCACGACTTGCATGCGACGATTTTGCACTTACTCGGAATGGATCACAAGCGGCTAACCTACCGTTACGCCGGCCGTGATTTCCGCTTAACCGACGTACACGGTGAAGTGGTCAAGGGCATCATCGCATAAGAGGGTCTGGCTACTTGGCTACTTTCGGCTTTCGCTTTATTATTGTTGATGCTGGCTTACTCACTTCGCCATCCACTAATAAACGGTCGTCATTGGAATACCAGGTCAGCTTGCGGCCTTTCGTCGTTCCCTTCAAACTGTCCACGTGTGTGGGGTCGCCGCCTTCCAGTGTCACTTTCTCTATGCCGGTTTCATACAGAGCTGTCTCGCCGGTCGAAGTTCGCGTGCGGCCTTTGCCGCTCTGAAGGATGCGCACCGCCCCTTCGGCCAACGCGTGATCCAGTTGTGTTTCCTTCTCGGTCTTGTTGAACCAGGCCCGCAACTCATTGGATTTCACGTTCATGTCGGGCCGGTCCAGCACCACGTTTTGTTTGTAAATCGCTACTTTATCCACATCGGAGTAAGTCATCGTGGCCGCTCGCACTTCAGTGAAGATTGGCGCTGTCGCTTTAGGCTTTGCCTTGTCGTCCTTGGCTTTGTCGAGGAAGCGGCTGAAAACGGAACCTTGCGCATCCAGCGTCTGCTTCTTACGATCAATGTCGATACGATCCGCCTCGATCCGGTTCGACGCCTGCCACATCACGGCCTTGCCTTCATACAGCACCTTATCGCGCTTGTCGCGCGTGATCATCTTCGCGGCCGTGGCTTGAGTCGGTTCGCCGGGTTCCAGCATCGAACCAGGCTTCGGCTTCGCCTCCGGCTGGCGGGTCGAAGTCACGTTGCCTTGAGCCACCATATCGCCGGTCTTCTGGTCCATGGTGATCCTGTCAGCCGTGGTCGCGCCGGTGGGATCCCACATGTTGGCCTTGCCGTCCAGATGCACCAGGTTCTCCGCCTGTTCCATGCGCGCCTTGTTAGCCCGCGCCTCACGCGTACCTTCTCTATACCGGAAGTTTCCCCATTGTTCCAGGGTCTGCATCTGGCCGGTCTTGGGGTCGAACTGGGCGAGCAACTCCTGACTTGACGTTGTAATATCCGGCGTCGCTTCTTTCTTATCTTTTTTCGGTTCGCCCTTGGTGAAGGTAGTTACTTTGATGCTGTGGAACGTCTCCAATTGATTCTTCGCCGCATATTCCATCTCGATACGCTCGCCATTCATCTTGCGGTAGCGGTCTTCAGGTTTGTTAGGAATGAACTCGACCTCACCCGGTGTGTGAGTGATCACGTTCTTGATTTCCTCCCCACCTGGGCGCATCTTCAACTCCACAACCTCGCTTCTAAGAACGCGGTTCGGCGGAAAACTCGTCGCGGTCTTCACTGGCTTAGACGTCACCACCGCATGTCCATTGGCGGTGGCGGAAGCCAGTTCGCTCTTCTTGTCTTTCTCTAGCACATTGAACTGCATTTCGATCCGGTCGGTAGCGACGTTCGTGTCCCCAGTTACGGCATGCGTGGCCAGGCTGGCGTTGCCTTCGCCGGTGATTCGCTCCACAACGTTATGGGCGCCAAAAGTCATCTGTAACTTGTCGGCGGCGTAGTCCAACTGGCGCTTCGGCATGGTGTCGGCGCCGCTGGCCTTCTCCGCGTCGACTACCTTGATCTCGCCCTTTTCGAGAGTAACCACCGATGGTCCGGCGGCGTTCAGCGTCATCGTGTCACGCTTCATTTTGGCCCAGGGCTTCAGCAGCACTTTGGATTCTTTCTCAAGGTAGACGGCTTCTCCGGTTTCCACCTCCATGTCTTTCGCGCCCTTGCCGGCAGCCTTCCAATGGATAAGAGTCTGGCTCTTCAGCTCAATTTGATGCGTGTTCGGATCGTAAACCGCGCCCACGGCATGCCCGTAACCGCGATCAAAGTCGAAGCGTGTCAGCCGGTCGGTTACCGCGGTTTGGCCCTTCGTATCGAACCTCACGCCGGAGGAGTGTATCTTCAACATGCGGCCGGAGGGAAGAGGATCTTCGGGCTTTTCGGGATTGGTTTTCAGGCCCAGAGTCATGTCCACGGCGCCTTCGGAATACAGGATGCTGTCCTGCATGCGCAACTCGGCGGTGTCGCACTTCACCAAGTCGAAGGTGGCGCCTTCCTTGTGGTAGATCTTTATGGTGACTTTCCCCAATTCAACGCGCGGAGGGTTTTCTATTTGCCGCATATCCTGAGCGCAAACTTCGGTGATAATGCGTTTGTCGGAGTTTTGGGCCCAACACCAGTCTTTTTGTTTACTGGTGGTGTCGCCGGTCAGCTTGTCGGGCCGGGCCGGGGCGTTGAGGTCCTGCAGGAGCTTCTGTTTGTAGTAGAGGTTACCCACCCAACCGGAAATAAAAACCGCCACAGCTAGAAGTAGCCACCCGAAACGCCGCATTGATTAACCAGGATACCAAGCAGAATGGGAGGGCACTGTAAATCCTCCGTGGGTTGGGGGCGCGAAATAGTCGCCCCCTCTGGCCCGGAAACGGTAGCCCGCAATTTCACTCGAGCCCGAACCCCCGAAGTCAGCGCGATCCTGGAAACCCTAGACTAGCAGCCCTGGGACAAGCGATCCGACTAGGAAGCAACTACTGGGCTTAAATACTGAATTTTCTTATCCGCGTGAATCGGCGTGTATCGGCGGCCATCAATGCGATACTCAGGATCCGGAAACTGTTTCTACATACAATGAAAGCTTGAATCCGTCTATGAAGTCAAACTAACTTCCAAGAGCAGTATGACCAACTGAAGCACTTTGTACAAGTGTTTTCAATCACACCTGGCTTGCGATCAGCTTTGTGGCAACAATGTCTATACCTTGGCGACGGTCGCTTGGATTGGCCAGCCCCTTTTCGGGGCTCACAGAGTAACACCGTTGAAAGGGAAATCGGACATTGGCCGGTAAACGATCACAAAGCATTTCCAACTTTCTCCAATCGACCTAACTTACTCTCGCATAGTAACTTACCGAATCCAGCTCCCCACCCACCGCACGAACTCTACCTAACTCCCGTGCCACAATAATGACGACTATAGTTAGATCGGCCGATCAGTGAAGCGCTACGGGCCTCAAAACCCTTCCCCGCCCACGAAGCTATGGAGTTGAAGTCCGCTCGAAGCGCCCAACAAGCGCCTGGGCGGCGCGTCAAGCTTGACGAATTTTATCAAATGAGTGTCCCGCAGTCCTTGAACAAGCGCGAGGGGATCAGACCTAGCCGTCTGATTCAGCAACGCTCGGGCTTGCGCGGACGGCCACCTAGGCGAGTGCGGTACGGGCAGCCAGGTTTTGTCGGAAGCGCCAGGATCAAGGATTTGCAGTTTTTAAATGAGACAAATTACGTTGAGGGATACGTGTGTCTAAACGAGCGCCGCCAGCAGCCACGGCGGGGCGCCGTCTGCAACGAATTGGACTTCACCGAGATGGCTCTCAAGGATCAGCACTGGCGAACGCCCCGGAGCGCTGTTGTCATAAACGTTTAGAAGATCCATTTGATGAATCGCTCTAGCAAGATTGGCAATGCTCGAATCATATATTCGGCGCAATGTGGTTTCCGAAGCGCTATGTCCTCCCGCAAATGCCCGCGCCTTAACGCGCTGGAAATGCTGTTCGAAATCCCGTAAAACTAGATAGTGCATTTCGGCGGTGAACCCGGCGGCTTGTGCGGCTGCTGCTTGATCAAACGTAACTTGACTCCGCAAGGTCGTTTCACGGGCAAAACTTTCCTTGCGATTGATCTGGTTCCAAATGAACGCCTCGAATTCCTAATTGACCTGCTGGCGAATCATAGTGGGAAGGCCCTGGCCGCCATTGAGCGCAGCCGCACGATCATCGGCATTGAAATGGGCGACTCCAAAAATGGAAACAGGAAAAGCCGTGGACTTGCCGCTGCCTGGAGGCCCGGCGATTATGATCATGACCGGGGGCATTAGCCTCCGAAATCCCGGTCCTGCCCTTCTTGCATATCAGGTGGCAAATCTTTCCGAATGCAGTTGCCATCCTTATCCATAATGCCTCTTGCGACCAAATCAAGGTATGCAGCCCGCACTCGCTCACCTGCGCCTTCCAGATAAGGATCTGGCGTCGCTTTGGAGATGTCATTGTTATACACAGTCTTAGTTTTCATGGCAACTCCCTCAAGTCTGCGCCATTTCCGCATAGAGCGCAATACTTACCGGCGAGACACTAGATGCACCCGCCCTAAAGAACCACCCTGGCCCTGCCGAAAGATACGTAGAGAGATGACGTTCACTAACAGCCGCAGTTGCGTTTTGGGTTGCGAGTTCGAAACAATGAATTAATGACAGCCCACGTTTACGTCACGCTCAAGCGCACGGTTCTCGATGCCCAAGGGCAGACCGTTCAATCCGCTCTACGCGGCCATGGCCATGCCTCCATCGCCGAAGTCCGGCAAGGCAAGTTTTTTGAGATTGAGGTAAATGGGTTAAGCCGCGAAGCTGCCCATGCGGAAATCGATCAGATTGCCCGTGAAGTGTTGTCAAACCCGGTCATTGAAGACTACCGGGTAGTTATAAGTGAAGACGCTTAGTTATTGACGAATAGAGGGAACTATGTGCGGAATTGTTGGTTATATCGGCAACAGGAAAACTGTGCCTATCATTTTGGATGGGCTTCGCCGATTGGAATACCGGGGTTACGACTCCGCGGGTATCGCTGTCCTAGGCGCTGATGGCAATCTGGATATCCGCCGTGCTTCCGGGAAACTGCATAACCTGGACGAGGCGGTAAAGATGAACCCGATTGAAGGGTCCTACGGCATCGGTCACACCCGATGGGCCACTCATGGCCGCCCTACTGAGGAAAATGCCCACCCCCATACGGGCCCCAAGAAAAGCGTCGTCCTGGTGCACAACGGCATCGTCGAGAATTATCTGGATCTGAAGCGGGAATTGGTGGCCGAAGGCAACATTTTCGTCACCGAAACCGATACGGAAATTGTCGCGCATTTGGTCGAAAAGTACATGAACGGCAACCTGGAACATGCCGTGCAAAAGGCTGTCGCGCGCGTTTCGGGCGTATTTGCGTTGGCCGTCATATCCAAAAAAGATCCAGGCAAGATCGTCGTCGCCCGCAGTGGACCGCCCGTTGTTGTGGGTATCGGCGAAGGCGAGTATTTCGTCGCCTCCGACGTGCCGGCCATCTTGAGCCACACGCGGGACATGATGTTTCTCAACGACGGCGACATGGCCGTCCTCACCGCCGATGGCGTCAAGTTGATGGACTTCGCCGGCAATCCGACATCGTGCAAAATCACCCGCATTCTGTGGGATCCGATTATGGCCGAAAAGGGCGGCTATAAGCACTTCATGCTCAAGGAAATCTATGAGCAGCCCCGCGCCGTCCGCGACACTCTTTTGGGCCGCGTCAGTCAAGACACAGGCAAAGTGTTTCTCGATGAGATGAACATCACGCCCGCCGAGTTCGCCGCCTTCAATTCGATCAAGATTGTCGCTTGCGGCACCAGTTGGCATGCTGCGCTAGCCGGTAAATTCATGATCGAGAAGCTGGCCCGCATTCCGGTTGAGGTTGACTACGGTAGCGAGTTCCGCTATCGGGATCCGATTCTGGGGCCCGAAATTCTAACTGTTCTGATCTCGCAATCCGGCGAGACGGCCGATACGCTCGCCGCGCAGCGTGAAGCGAAAGCCAAGGGCTCAAAGACACTGGCTATCTGCAACGTGGTAGGCTCCATGATCCCGCGTGAAGCCGATGGCACGATCATTACGCACGCTGGACCGGAAATTGGCGTGGCCTCCACCAAGGCGTTTACGTCACAACTCACGGCCCTGTTTGTGTTGGCGCTCTACTTGGCGCAGCAACGCAATGCCATCGGCGAAGCGGAATCGCGGGCAATTGCGCAGGAGTTAATGCTTCTGCCGGGTAAGCTGGAACACCTGTTGTCGAAGGACATGGGCTACGACGAAATGTCGAAGACATTGTCCAAGGCTCACGACTTCCTCTACTTGGGCCGTGGGATTCACTTCCCGATGGCTCTTGAGGGCGCACTGAAGTTGAAGGAAATTTCTTATATCCACGCCGAAGGCTATCCGGCGGGGGAGATGAAGCACGGTCCGAACGCTCTTATCGACGAGAATCTGCCGTCCGTGGTGCTGGCCGCTTATGACCCGGCCGACGAAAGCAGCCGGATCCGCTACGAGAAAACACTTTCCAATATTCAGGAAGTGAAGGCGCGCGAAGGCGTTGTAGTCTCCGTGGTGAATGAAGGCGATGTGGATGCCGCGGGAATGTCCAAGTACGTTATGGAAATCCCGATTACGCACGAACTGCTGCTGCCGATTCTCGAAGTAGTGCCGCTGCAGTTGCTGGCGTATCACATTGCGGTTCGCTTAGGAAAAGACGTCGATCAACCCCGCAACCTAGCCAAGAGCGTCACCGTGGAGTAAGGCCGACGCAAGGCCGGCACGCGACTCTCAAAAAGTCGCGCTGCCCAAGCTCTGGAAATCGCCCCAATCACCGAGGCGACGGACGCACGCGGATTTCATACTTGCTCTTGGGTCCAATCTTCAAGGGCAGTATGCCGCCGGCGTCCGTTTTCTTTTCTTCAAGTTCACGGTCGTCGGCTTCCAGGTCATAATCTGCGTTAGGTTTCAACCCAAGCACATAGATCATTCCACCCGTTTCCGTATCGGCCTCCAACTTCAGCCCGTCGTGATAGAAATAGATCATCGCCCCGGCAATCTCTACGGGCTTCGGCGCTGCTCCAATCTTCAGATCCTTTCGCTCCCCGTTTTCGAACATTTGCGCCTGATTGTTCGAAAAGTGAAACCACGCAGCATCGTCGTCCCAACTGGAGCGCAAAGCCAATTTGCCTGATGCCGAATGGTGCATGAACAACGGCAAATGGTAATAACTCAAGCCCGGCTGGTAGGGATTGGCCCACAGAAACTCATACGTAATCCCGAACGTGCCGCGCATCATGAAGCGGTCGTGAATCAGCCAGCTTTGGACAAACTGGTTTTCCTGAGCGTTGGTATCGTACGCCACCATGGCTAAATCCCCAGCCCTGCTCAAGGCCGCAATTTTCAAATCCGGTTCACCGTCAGAAGTATAGAAAGGAATGCGGTATTCGTTTTCCGCTGCCGGGAAAATCGGCGGGTAGTAGCTGAGGATGTGGTAGGCGGGCAGTTCCTTGAAATATCTGGCGGCGTCATCGCGCAGGTCAACATTGGTCGAGTCCCGCAGAGCGTGGAGCATCTCGAACATGGCGTAGCTATCCTGGCGAGGCGCTTCCTTCGTCCCCGTCCGCAAGCTTGGAGCTATCTCCTTTCGCCACCAGACGTTCACCAGCTGTTTGATTTGATCTTCGGTATTCTTGGGGCCATGGCCCACCAAAGCGATCAGGGTAAGCATCCTGTCACGCACCTGAGGAATCGATTGGGCCTTCTCAAGGGCCGCAGCCCCTCGAGTCAGCTTGTCGACCAGAGCCTTGGACTGCGCTTCAGTCAAAATGGGCTGGCACCAGTCGAAGACCAACGCCAGCTGACGCAGATCGGTCGATTTTGGGTCCAGCGCCCACTTCACCGCTTGTATGCCGAAATCCTTGGCTCCGGAGACTTGGTAATAGAGCGCCCATGCAAATCCGGGTTCGGGCATCTGAGCTTTTCCCGCGATTAAGGTCTCAAGTTGCCGAAAGCGAGGGGAGTCTCGTTCTCTTTCCCGTTGAAGCAGTCGCAGCCGCCGAGGAGGCAGCAGGAGGCGGGGGTGGTCTGTCGAGACGGAAATATCTTCTTCGGGCAGCTTTTCAACGGGCTGGTTTTCCTGAGAAACGGCCAAAAGGCTTGTGAAAACGATGATAGTGAGACGAATGAGCCGTGTCATGAGGTCTTGGACACATTGTGTCACACCGACACACCTTAGGGTGCGGATGACCCTCATTGAAACTTTCTTTCGCAGAACACTTGATTTCTTTTCAATGGTTTGGTGCAATATCTTCGTTGGTAGTTTACATGCTAACCAATACAGTGAACTTGAGGAAGTTCATTTTTTAACCGCCCTCTGAGGCAATAGACAATCTATGAAGAAGCGAGTGGGCTGAATGGCAGCGTGCTTGCGGGAGCCGGTAAACATTTTAGAACCGCTCCTTCTACTGATTGCGAGTTGCATCAGAGGGAATTTTTTAGAATCCCTACTTTCACTGGCATCATCTTGTTGTCGCGGACTTTCGGTAGTAGTAGTACCACTCATTCTTTCCTGCCGTGGGTGTTTCAGCTCCGGATGGTTGACTTTCTGGTCTGTAATGTTTGGACGCGGGACGGATTCAGGATTTTTCAGTCTCCCGGCAGCAAGCACCCAATGCCCGCCAAGGGCGGGCCGTATCGGAAACAGGTTCCCTAGTCTACCAACCCTGTTTCCGATACGGCTTTTTTCCGAACTGGCGTCCGCGCGTCAGTCCTACCGCACAACAAGCGGGTATCATTGAACGATGTTCTTGCTTGCTTTGCTTGCCCTCGCTCCTTTGCAGTTCCATGTCGATGCGCCCGAGTACGTCAATGCGGTTTACAACGTTGGCTGTCTCGCTGAACGTATTGCCTGCACAAAGCAAGTCTACTTGAAGTTTTGGAGTGAGACGCTCAAGACGACGCGCGAGGACAGCGCCAAGCTGGACGAGTTCCGAACCATCTTCGGACAGTTGGAGGGGAGTGCTGGGAAGATTCAACCCGCTCCCTTCTTGCCGAACTACCGGAGTGATTTTCCTGGTTCGTGGATACGCGTGCGATTAATGGCGGCGCTGCTGGAATCGAAATCTCCGCCGGAGGCGCGTCGGCGGGCCGCGGCTATTGCTTCGCCGCGACAGGCGGATCGGCTGTCGAAAATTCTGGAACATTTTGAGAAGCGTTTGCACCCTTGGTGGGTTGCAACCGGCAAAGGGATAGCGCAGCGGGGAGTGAAAGGTGTAGAGCGGCAAATGGCGCAGCTCGGATTGCCTAGGTTGGCGGGGGAGGTTGCGGCGTTTTTTGAACTGCGAGATACCGCACGCGACTTATATTTGCACGCAGTTCCCAGCCCGGATTACGCCGGCAAGGAGGCATCCGCCTATCCCACTCTCAACCATTTTTGCGTGGAGTTGACCGAGGAAATCAATATGGATACCATGACCTCGGTTGCTCTCCATGAGTTGACGCATTCTCTCTATGAGCTGGCTCCGTCCGCGCGGAAATTAGCCTTGATGCGGCAGTTCGTGGATTCATCCGATGCGGCATCGCAGCCCTTGTACATGTATCTGAATGAGGCTGTGGCTTCAGGAGTGCAGCAGTTACTACAGGAGCGAAACGGTAAAAAAGGAGAAGTCTCCTATCACGAACTCTTCATACCGAGACTGAGTCAAGCGGCAGCGCCATTGATCCGGCAAGCGATTGAACGCAAGACTAGTTTGTTTGACGGCTTTGCCGGCCCATATATCGACGCTGGTCGAAGGGTCCTTGGTGCTGATGCCGACAAGGCGCGATTCAAATTCTCCTCCGCTGCGCTGCTGGGAAGCAAGCCCCTTCGGGCATTGTTCTTGGAACAGTTTCCGCTCCTTTCCTCAGTTGATTCGAAAGAAGACCATGCGTTGTTTGCCGAATTGAACGAAGTGCGTTTGGCCACGTTCAGGGATGCGGGCTCATTGCCCAAGGAAATTGAAGGGCTGGAAGAGAAGATGCGCGGGCGTGGATTCGCATACGTCCGGCGCAGAAGCGAGAAGAGTCTGGCTTTGTACTTAATTGGCCGCGACGAAGCGGCGGTAGGAGATCTAGCGAAGCAGGCAGCGATCCGGACTGGGCCCGTACCGGAAGGTTTATTCTTCACATTGGATTAAGTCAGGTCCGGAAAGGGCTTGGCCCGGCTCAGGCAGCAAGCACCCAATGCCCGCCTAGGGCGGACCGTATCGGAAATAGGTTCCCTAGTTTACCAACCCTGTTTCCGATACGGCTTTTTCCGAACTGGCGCCCGGAAAACTCTAATTACCAGCTCAACGTGCCGGTTCTAGGCTCTTCTTCCAAATTGGGAAGATAGAGCGTTCTACACTTCTCACACCGATAAATTTCGGCGTCCTGGCCAAAGGCCTTCTTCACTTCATCGCCAAAACCGTGCCAGCGCTTTAGATGTCCGGCGCAGAGCTTTTCCTTGACGTTCTTTTCTCCGCAAGCTCTCATTCGGGGAACGCGGCGTTTCACCAAGGTCCCGTCGGAGAGCGTTAAGACCAATTCCGTAGGCGCCACCGGTTGGTCGGCCACTGCATATTTCGGAGTTGCCATCGGGTAAACCAGAAGTATATCAGAACGGTGGGTTTCGATTATCGCGGACCCATGATCGTGAGCCGGTGGCCATCGGGATCGGTTAGGGTTGCGGCCCAGGTTCCGGGGAAGATTTCCCTGGGAGCTGCAAGGAAGAGGCAACCTCGCTCGGCGAGCAAGGCATGCGAGGCCACCACTTTTTCAACCGGAAAAATGATTTCAACTGAGCCCGCGATCGCTTTTCCGGCGGCCTGCCCGGCTGGGTGGTTCAGAGCAATTGTGACCTCGCCTGCTTTGAACTGCGTAACCTCGCCGGGTTTGCCGATCATCTGCAGGCCAAGTTTTTCGCTATAGAATCTGATGGAGGTGGCAGGGTCTTTGATGCCGAGCGAGATCATGGAGACCCTGAGTTGGAGAGGCGACTGACATAGTAGGGCCGCAGCGGCAAATGGAAGTAGGAAAATGCTCTTCATGATGCCAGTGTGCCCGATTAGCCCGAAAAGTTCATGCCCGATCTTGCGAATTTCCGTGAGGTTGCGGCAAGCATGCGTAACCGACATGAATTTGCCATTCAGGCGGCAATATCGGACGTCTGAAGAAGATTCTCGCGGTAATTCCAAGGCATCCAGTTCGCAGGCGCTTGCGCCAGTTCGCGAGGATTCCGCAGT
>JANXXI010000030.1 GCA_025350695.1 Acidobacteriota bacterium | reverse complement strand
GGAGCTCTGTTAGACTTCGCCTCAGCCGCGCTAGCAAAATCCCCGGCATCGCGAACTGAAACTATCGTGGAAACAAAGCTGCCGATTTTCCCGCCGATCAACACCGAGTCCGGCACCCGAGGCCCATGAGAAGGTCAGGCCAAGCTCCGGCCACAAATCGGAGTCACCCCGCAACCCGCCTCGTAGGTCATTGAAAATCGAATAGGCCCGCGGAACGCCAGCGCCATAAGTGTTCAAAAAAATGGGCGGAAGAAAAGGAAGGGGGAGAGAAGTAAGAGTGGAGTTGGCGCAATTGAGCGCCGCGGCAAAGAAGCGATTTGCACCCTACGCCGTAATAAGGTCACACGAATTTTCACTTAGCTCCAAAGTTTTCCATCCAGTCCGCCGATGGTAATGGCAAGGTTACTTATGGATGCCATTGTTTGGATGTTTCTCCCCGCTTTCGTCGCCGTCGGATCGGCCATGCTCTCTTACTACATAATGCAGGCCCGAATGGATTTGGCGATCTCCAAGGAAAAAGAAACCGTCATGCAGGTGCGCACACAGCTCACCAGCCAACAACAGTTAATGGAAGAGAAAATGCGCACGGTGGAGGAATCCACTAAACGGAAATCGATGGATGAATTCCTCGGCGATATTCGTGTCGAAGAACGCCACTACGTCAAGGAGAGCAAGTCACTCTTCATGAGTAAGAAGGCAATGATCCTACAAGAACGCCTCTACTTCCGGAACCTCCCCCTGTCAAACTGGGTGGAGCATGAAATGGTGGTGGAAGAGGGTAACGACATTGGCCGGATGTTGAAAAATGCCAGCGTCTTCAGTGGTTCCAGTTTGCCAGGCTCCGAGGATATGGATTCGGCCCGGTTGCTCAGTCAAGCCCGATAACAGCATCCGCAAGTAAAATCCGCCAACGGCCAGGCGCCCCTGGCCGTTGTTTCTTTTAAACCCGTCGTCTCCCATGCTATTCTGAAAACTGAAAGGGAGGACTGTCATTCCATGGGTACTTTAGGCACACAGGAAATGATCGTCATCTTCATCATGGCTCTTCTCATTTTCGGCCCTAAAAAGCTGCCGGAATTGGGTCGCACCGTGGCGAAGGCGATGGGCGAGTTCCGTCGGCATTCGGCGGAACTGAAAAGCACGTTTGATCGCGAAATGAACTCCCTGGAGCGGGAAACCGAATCCTTACGCCAGGCCACTTCAGACCTGAATAGCGAAATCCGGGATCATACATATAATTATGATGATTCCAGTTATTACGACTCCGGCTACTACAGCGGAGAATCGAACGATTCAACCCACACCAGCACATCCACAGTAAGCGCATCCGCAACTCAGGGCGCCGAAATACCCACCCTCGAAGCAGGACACGAGGCTATAGCTCACACGGATACTTCTCACGAAGTAGCCTCAAAGGCCGTGGTTACTCCGGTTCCGGCCGCCGATGCGGTGGCGCAATCCAACGGGCATGTCGAAACGCATGTTTGAAGATTGCCTTCTAAGTTGGAAGTAGATTAATGGCAACTGACGAAACCAAGGCCCCCGGGCCTGCGGGCGAAAACTCGCCCGTCAAACCCTCCGGCGATGCGCATCCGCCGGAGGCATCGCCGCATCCGGAAACTGGATCCGATGTCACTCATTCCTCTTACGAACAACATGTGGATGATCCGTACCATCACTATGATGACCCATACGCTGAACATTCCTACCAGGCGCCAACCACCACGGAAGTAGCCACGATAAATCCGCCTCCGGTCCAAGCCGGCTCTCCGCCTCCTCCATTCAAGGAGGAAAAGAAGGAAGATGAGGATGACGATGACCAAGGCATGCTTCGCATGTCTTTTCTTGAGCATCTGGAAGAGTTGCGCACCCGCATCCTCCGCATGTTGTGGGGATTGGTCCTCTCCTTCATGGCTTGCTTTGCTTTCAAAGAAAGGTTGTGGGTACTTGTAGCGGGACCGGCTAAAGCTGCTCTAACCGGTCTTGGTTATCCGCCGGATCTTGTCCAAATCAACCCAATGGACACTTTCTCGGTGGTCTGGATGAAAGTTCCCTTACTAGCTTCATTATTTGTGGCATCGCCGTGGATCCTCTGGCAGGTTTGGGGGTTCATTTCCCCAGGTCTTTACAAGAACGAAAAACGAATGGCTGCGCCGTTCGTACTCACTTCAGCTGGGCTGTTTATTCTTGGCGGCCTTTTCGCCTACTTCGTGGCTTTTCGCCTAGGATTGGAGTTTCTGTTAGGTGTTGGCAAGGATATCAACATCAAACCTCAGATCTCGATTGTTGAATACTCTGATTTGTTCTTTAATATCATCCTGGGCGTCAGCCTTGTCTTCGAAATGCCCGTGGTGATCTTCTTTCTAATCCTCCTCCGTATTGTCTCGGCAAAATTTCTGTTGACGCATTCCCGTTATGCAATTCTAGGCATAACGATCCTGGCAGCGTTCATTACTCCCACACCAGACGCGTTCAATATGATGTTATTGGCACTGCCAATGGTGGCGCTGTATTTTGTGGGTGTCTTTGCAGCCTATTTGCTTGAACATCAACGCGAGCACAATCGGTTCCCGTGGATGGCGATTTTTGTGGTCGCTGCGGCTATCCTATCGCTCGCAGGCGGCATCCTCGCATTCCTTATTGTCAAGTATGGGTATAAATTAGTGCCTTATTGGCCCTTCCTGCTAAGGTAACTTTAAAAGCCGTACAACGAAGGGCCACTTCAGTTTATGATGTATCTTATCTGTTTCATTTGAGACAGCTGACAAGAAGTATCTGTAAGCTTGTCCGCTCACCCCCCAAGCGGTTTTATGCGGAGCGAAAGCAAAGATGGACTTGCGCAGTATTATACGTGTGCTAAACGAAGAAAAGGCTCGTTTAGACGAAGTAATTCATAACCTCGAATCCCTCGGCTCATCGAAGGGAGGATCCAGCTCAGCCACAGGGCGGCGGGGTCGGAAGACAATGCCCGAATCGGAGCGTAAGGTTGTTTCCGAACGGATGCGAAAATACTGGGAAGGTAAGCGGAAAAAATAAACTATTTCCGGAAAAACCAAAGCCAAAAATACTGCTGTCCGGCTCCATGACGGTGCCGCGGTTCGAAGCCGCATTGCTCTGCCATCTCTACCGCTTGTCCGTCTGAGAATGGTACGCCCAGCCATGTATCATCGGCCGTGGTGTCCAGCGTGTTGTCCCCTTGTACTTGGAACTTGAAGAGGGCGCCCGGTTTCAATAACCGGGCCACCTCTTTTACGTAGTTGTGAATTACATCCCGGCTGGGGATGTGCTGGAACACGATCGTCGAAAATGCGAAGTCGAACTGCCCGCCCGGAATCACTGATAAATCCATTCCGTTGTTCTGATAGACGTGCGCGTTTGTCTGATTAGCTAGCGCCTTCTTCGCCTGGGCAATCATTTCACCGCTAACATCCACCGCGTGTACTTCACCAAACTGCCGAGCCAGGGCTCGCGTCACCCGCCCAGCGCCGCAGCCGATTTCAAGCACTTTCATCTCCGCCGGGTTCTTACCTTGACAGATGTTGATCATGTCAGTGGAAATCTCTTCGGCCACGGTGCGTTCGCCGCTTTGGAAGAACTCTTCGTCGGTCCAATCCTCACGGGCTGTGTTCACATAATAACGGGCATTTTCGCGGGCGCGTTCGTCCCAATCCCGCCGCATTTTTTCAAGAATCGAATCGGCCATCTCGTTCAATTGTAGCGCCTGTAATCAGCCTTGCGCCTCGATTGAAGGTGAAGTATTGCATGGCCCATTGCATTGCCACAAGCAATCTATTGCGAAAGCCGACCAGATACATCAGATGCAGGAATAGCCAGGCAAGCCAGGCCAAGTATCCGCCGAAACGAGCAAAGCCTACGTCCACCACGGCCGAATGCCGGCCAATGGTGGCCATGATTCCCTTATCCGTATAACGAAACGGCGGCGGAGCGTGGTGCTCGAGCCTGGCGGCAATCGCCTTGCCCACATACCAGCCCTGTTGCATCGCCACGGGACATAAACCTGGCAGTGGGGCGCCGTCCTGTTCAAAATGCGCCAAGTCGCCAAGCACCATGATTTCCGGATGGCCCGGGATGCTGAGGTCAGGCCCCACCCCGATGCGCCCCGTGCGGTCGACGCCGATTCCAAGAGCTGTCGCCAATTTCTGTCCCAGGCTTGAGGCGCGCACCCCCGCTGCCCAAATCACAGTTCTGGCTTCAATGCGCTCCGATCCATCTGACCCCGTGATTGTGACGCCCGAGTCGTCAATTTCCGTGACGCGCACGCCGACGCGGGTCCGCACGCCTAGGTTGATCAAGTCGCGCTCGGCCATCATCGACAGGTCAGGTTTAAAGGCGGGAAGCACATGCGGCGATCCTTCAAGAAGCAGAATCTCTGACTCTTCGGGCTTGATCGATCGAAAGTCGGAGCGCAGCGTGTCGCGCGAGATCTCGCCGATGGCTCCCGCCAATTCAACTCCGGTGGGACCGGCCCCAACCACGGCGAACCGCAGCCAGGCGCGCCGTTTGGTTGGATCTGTTTCGCGTTCGGCGCTTTCGAATGCGGAAAGAATACGGCTCCGGATGCGCGTCGCGTCCTCGATCGATTTGAGCCCCGGAGCGTTCGCCTCCCAGCCGTCATTGCCGAAGTAGAACGTCTCTGCTCCGGTCGCGAGGATCAGCGTGTCGTAATCCAACTCACCGTCCGCGAGCAGAATCCGGCTCCGAACCGGATCAAAGCCAGTTACTTCGGCCATCAGCACCCGAATATTCTTGTAGCGGCTTAGGACATCGCGCAAGGGCGCGGCGATGTCGCCAGGTGATAGGCCACCGCTTGCTACCTGATAGAGCAGCGGTTGAAAAAGATGAAAATTTCGGCGGTCGATGAGGGTGACATCCACTGGAAGCCGCCCTAAAGCTTTCGCTGCATTCAACCCCGCGAAGCCACCGCCTACGATGACGATTTTGGGCCGGTTCATCGGGAAATCCTCACTTGTAGGATGAAACACAGCGTGGCAACGATGCGTTATAATCGAGGTGGAAGAGGGCGGCTAGCTCAGTTGGGAGAGCGCCACGTTCGCAACGTGGAGGTCGTGGGTTCGATCCCCACGCCGTCCACCAACTTCCATCGGGCTCTACTTCACATTACAGCCTACCGCGGCAGTTGTCGCAACAAACAGCGGGGCCGCCAGCTTGCTTACCCATCCCGTCCACGGTAAGCACCACATGAGCCCTAACAAATCCAAGAGCGGCTTGACGAGGCGTAACGTCGCAACAGCCGCCGCCGCGTTAATTGTCCCAAGACACGTGCTAGGCGGACCAGGCTATCAGGCCCCAGGCGACACCCTTCGAATCGCCGGAGTGGGCGTTGGCGGAATGGGCCGCCGCTACATTCAAGGTTGCGCCAGTGAAAGAATCGTCGCCATCTTTGATGTCGATCAAAGCTTCGCCGCACCTATGTTCCGAAAATACCCCGATGCCCGGGTCTATTCCGATTGGCGAAAAATGTTCGATCAGGAATCGAAGAATATCGACGCTGTAATTGTCGCCACACAATCACGCTATCGTAACGGCGCGAGCACTGCGCGAGGGCAAGCATGTCTATTGCGCCAAACCCCTTACGCACAAGCTTTTGCGATGCCTTGCAGGCTGCGCCAAAACTTGGGGAGTAATTCCAGGCGAAGCGCGTTTGCGCCGTCAGACTTTGCGCGGGCCGGCTCCTCATGCACTTCAACAAACACGCCGGCGACGCCTACCGCCACTGCTGCACGGGCCAGCGGTTCGATGAACTCCGGCTGGCCACCAGATACTGAGCCTAATCCGCTTGGCGTCTGCACGCTGTGCGTGGCGTCGAATACCACTGGATAACCAAGCTCGCGCATAATCACCAGCCCGCGCATATCCACCACAAGGTTGTTATAGCCGAACGTGGTTCCACGTTCCGTAAGAATTATGTTTCGGTTACCGGTGCTGGCCACTTTCTCCGCGGCGTTACGCATATCGTGGGGTGACGCGAATTGTCCCTTTTTGATGTTCACAGTGCATCCCGTGCGGCCGGCCTCCACTAAGAGATCCGTTTGGCGGCAAAGGAATGCGGGGATCTGTATGATGTCCACCACCTCAGCAACCGCTTCCACTTGCGAAGTTTCGTGCACATCGGTTAAAACGCGAAAGCCGGCATGCTTCAGACCCGCCAGTATCCGCAACCCTTCGTTCATGCCGGGGCCACGGTAGGACTTCACGCTAGACCTATTCGCCTTATCAAAGGAAGCTTTGAAAATGAAATCACCTACGTGCTTCCGAATCTCCCGCGCCAGAAAGTGAACGTGCTCTTCACTCTCAATTACACAGGGGCCGGCAATCAGCGTGAGGCAATTTTCATTCAACATGGGTTAGCTGCTCGGGCTCAAACAAATTGCCAGTGCGCTTACGCCGCTCCTTGTATGAGGCCGCGATAAAATCCACAAACAAAGGATGCGGTTCAAGCGGCTTGGACTTGAACTCCGGATGGAACTGGCAGCCAAGGAACCACGGATGATCCGCAATCTCGCAGATTTCGACGTACAAACCATCGGGCGTTTGTCCGGTTAGACGCAAGCCGTGGTCCACCAACGTTTTTTCAAATTCGCGATTGAATTCGTAGCGATGGCGGTGGCGTTCACTAATCACTTCCTTGCCGTAGGCCTTGCGGGCAAAACTGTGTTCCGCCAAGTGGCATGGATAAGCGCCCAGGCGCATGGTGCCGCCCAGTTCGTCCACACCCTTCAGCTCGCGCAGTTTGTAGATGACGCGTTCCGGCGTGGCAGGCTCGAATTCGGTGGAATCGGCTTGCGCCATGCCACAAACGTTGCGCGCAAACTCAATGACCAATGTCTGCATGCCAAGGCAAATTCCGAAGTAGGGCACCTTGTTTTCGCGAGCGTATCGAATGGCTTGCAACATACCATCGACGCCCCGCTTGCCGAAGCCGCCGGGCACCAGGATGCCGTCATAGATGTTCAACTTTTCAATGCATTCCGGCCAATGCAATTCCTCGGCTTCAATCCATTTTATGTTGACCTTCAACTGATGGGCCAGGCCTGCGATGAGCAAGGACTCTTTCAAACTCTTATAGGAATCTTCGTATTCGACATACTTGCCCACAACGCCAATATCCACTTCATCGACGGGGTTCATCAGGCGATGCAGCATGCCCTTCCACTTAGAAAGATCACGCGGCGCGGTCTCCAACTTCAGCTGCCTCAGAATGATCTCGTCCACACCCTGCCCGGCAAAACCCACCGGTACTTCATAAACACTCTTAACATCGCTCGCGGCAATCACCGAATCCGTTTCCACGTCGCAGAACAGCGCTATCTTTTCCTTCATGTCTTCGGGAATTTCGCGCTCCGTGCGGCACAGCAGAATATCGGGCTGTATACCGATGGCGCGGAGTTCCTTCACGCTATGCTGTGTGGGTTTGGTCTTCAATTCATGTGCCGCGGCAATCCACGGGACCAAGGTGACGTGAACAAAAACCACATTATCGCGCCCTTTTTCGTGGCGCACCTGGCGGATAGCTTCAAGAAAAGGCAGGCTTTCAATGTCACCCACGGTGCCGCCAATTTCAACGATGACGACATCCACGCCTTGCGACACCTTTGCAATGCCGGATTTGATTTCGTTGGTTACGTGGGGAATCACCTGCACGGTTTTGCCAAGGTAGTCACCACGACGCTCGCGCTGTATGATCGATTCGTATATACGGCCACTGGTTAGGTTGTTGGCTTGGGTTAAGGGTGCGTGCGTGAAGCGTTCGTAGTGGCCCAGGTCAAGATCAGTTTCCGCGCCGTCGTCGGTGACAAACACTTCGCCGTGCTGAAAGGGGCTCATGGTGCCAGGGTCAACGTTGAGGTAGGGATCGAATTTCTGCAGCGTGACTTTGAGGCCGCGGCTTTCGAGAAGACACCCGATGGACGCGGCGGCAATGCCTTTCCCTAATGAACTGACAACTCCGCCCGTTACGAAAATGTATTTCGCCATTATGCCTTCTTCGTGCCTCCCGCTAGCAGTACCGTGATCTGGTTGGAAACTAGTTCCAGATCCTCTGGCGTATCAACGCCGAGGCTTTCGTAATTCGTTTCAACTACATGAATCTTGTGACCGTTTTCAAGGGCGCGTAATTGTTCCAACCGCTCGGCCGTTTCAAGCGGACCGACGGGCATAGTGGAATATCCCAGCAGGAATTCGCGGCGGTACACATAAAGGCCAATGTGCTTGAACGTATCAGCAGGGTCACCACCGCGATTGAAGGGCATCCGGGATCGGGAAAAATAAAGCGCTGAACCGTTTGAATCGGTCACCACTTTCACGACGTTTGGGTTATCGAACTCCCCGGCGATTTCGATTTTCTTCTTCAGCGTTCCCATGGAGGCAGTAGAAGCGCGCAGGCCGAGAACCGCGGCGTCAATCGCAGCCGGATCGATCAGCGGTTCATCGCCCTGGATGTTGACTATCAGCGGGTATTGGGGAAGACCAAAGGCGACCTCAGCAACGCGATCCGTTCCGGAGAGGTGATCTTCACGCGTCATCACGGCTTCGGCGCCAAATTTACATGCTGCGTCGAAGATGGATTGGGCGTCGGTGGCGATGATAATGCGGTCGACGGTTTCAGCCCCCAGTACCCGCTCCCATACATGTTGAATCATGGGTTTACCGACGAGGATGGCTAGGGCTTTACTGGGAAATCGGGTGGAGGCGAGCCGGGCAGGAATGACGCCCAGTACTTCGTTCGGCACGTTTGATCTTACCACGAGTTCACGCCAAAACCCACAATTGGTATACTGATTTCGTCCACTGATTTTATACGTAAAAAGTGGATTGGCGAGGTGCCCAGTGCGAACGTGCTTAATCTACCTCGTGCCTCTGTTCGTAACGGTGGGAATCGCCGGCGACGAAGACACAGCTAAAGCGAAGTCAGACAAGCAATTTGCGTCTTCTCAACCGAAGGTGGCCATAGAGCCACGGTTGAAGAACACGACGCCTGATTTGGACAAAGAATCGACAAGGGCATCGAACATTCGGGTTGACACTAATTTAGTGTTGATCAACGTGACAGTCACCGACCCCATGAACCGTTTCGTGACAGGGCTTGAAACGGAACACTTCAAACTTTTGGAAGATAAAGTAGAACAGAAGATCTCTCACTTCGCCAGTGAGGACGCACCGCTCAGCATTGGGCTTGTGTTCGATACCAGCCAAAGCATGGGCAACAAGCTGCAAAAAGCCCGGGTGGCGGTGGCGCAGTTCTTCAAAACCGCCAACCCGGAGGACGAGTTTTTCCTGGTGCAATTCAACACACGTCCGGAAATGATTGTTCCGTTTACCAGCAACACCGAAGAAATTCAAAACCGTTTGACCTTCACGCAGGCCAAGGGACGCACGGCCCTACTTGATGGCGTCTATATGGCGATGCATGAGATGAAGAAGGCTAAGAACACCCGCAAGGCTATTTTGATCCTTTCCGACGGGGGCGATAATTCCAGCCGCTACACAGAAACCGAGGTTCGAAACCTGGTCCGTGAAGCGGACGTACAAATCTACGCGATCGGCATTTTTGAACCGGTGCATGCCAGAGGCCGCTCAGCCGAAGAACTATCCGGACCCGGGTTGCTCAGTGAGTTATCCGAGCAAACTGGAGGACGACATTTCCCAGTGGAAAACTTGAACGACCTGCCTGATGTGGCGGCGAAGATCGGCATGGAGTTACGCAACCAATACGTGCTGGGATATTCGCCGACAAACGCGGATCGCAACGGAAAATACCGTAAGGTGGTTGTGAAGCTGGTCCAACCCAAACAAATGCCGCCGCTGAAACCATTTTGGCGACAAGGATACTATGCACCTGCTCAATAGGGCCGCGCTGGTAATTTTACCGGCGGTTCTTGCTCTGTCCGCTTTTTCTCAGGATGATCCAGTTTTCCGGTCCAACACCCGCCTTGTGGTTTTACACGCGACGGTTGCGGACAGAAAAGGACAGTTGCTGACGGATCTGAAGAAGGAATCCTTTAAGGTTCTTGAGAACGGAGTGGAGCAGAAGCTGACGTTGTTCAAGCGTGAGGACGTTCCGATCACGCTTGGAATCATCGTCGACAACAGCGGAAGCATGAAGATGAAACGCAAGAGAGTGGAGCTGGCGGCGCTGGCGCTAGTGAAGGCCTCTAACCCTCTTGACGAAGTGTTCATCGTCAACTTCAACGACGTCCCTTACCTTGATGTGCCGGTGACCAAGAATCTTTCCAAGATGGAGGAGGGGCTATCGCGCATCGATTCCCGCGGCGGGACCGCTATGCGCGACGCTATTGCCTTGTCCATTGAATATATCAAGGAAAAAGGGAGAAACGACAAGAAGGTTCTGCTGATAATCACCGATGGTGACGATACGGCTTCTTCGCCCGAAAATACCGTTGAGAAGACGCTGATTAAGGCCCAGAAGAGTGAAGTGTTGGTGTTTGCGATCGGACTGCTGAACGAGGAATCGAAGCGCGACGCCAAGCGCGCCGAGCGGGTACTAACCGCGTTGTCAAAGCAATCGGGAGGCGTGGCCCATTTCCCGGGCGCTGTGGATGACGTTGAGCAAGTGGCGTTGCAAGTAGCGCACGAGGTCCGCAATCAGTACATATTGGCTTACAATCCGGCTAAAGAAGACGACGGAACGTTTCGTAAGATTCTGGTGCAAGCGAAGGGCCCCGGTTCGCCGGTGGTGCGGACTCGAAGCGGCTATTTCGCGGGCAAGGTTGAGGCGGAAAAGCCGGCAGCGGGGGCCCCGGGGAACAGCGCGGTTAAGCGCTAGTTCATTTTTTCAAATGTTGCTCTATCTATGGAAGACTACGCGCGGGTACCGCTTGCGTCCGTGGGATAGTCCGTATCTAAAATGGCGGATTGAGACTTACTGGGGGACTCATGCGGAAAGCATTGGGTTTCGTGAGTTTTGGTCGTTTGTTTGGGGGCATCGCGGGGAGTTGGTGCGGTTTCTGAGGTGGCGGGGGACGTTTGGCGGTTGAATCGGATCTTGAACAAGAATCTCAAGAGCCCGATGAATTGCGAAAAAAACAGGCAGGTACAGCATAGGGAACGAGGCCAGTTGCAACGACTGGGTGTCACTTTGCAAATTATCTGGGCTCTTCCGCAGTTTTGGTGCAAATTCTTTTGAAACAATTTGGGTCATGAATGTTTTAATCTGGGAAAGCGATGGCGCCTCCCCAAGCCATTCGCAAAAACTACTTCCCAACCCGACCCTTCTTGTTCTCGATCGTGTTGAGCAAGACCCGACGCGGTTCCGTTTGATCGTTCATGTCGATCAAGAACCGGAATGTCCCGTGTGTGGCCAAGCTTCGCGGTCCAGACATAGTAGTTACTATCGTTGTCTTCAGGATCTACCGTGGCAGGGCATGGCGGTCCAAGTGTGGCTCACCGTGGGCCGCTTTCGTTGCCGGAATAAAAGTTGTCCTCGCGAGATTTTCTGCGAGCGACTGCCCGGCGTGACGCGTGCCTATGGCCGCCAAACCGACCGTGTGTCGGAAATCGTGAGGGTGGTTGGTTACATCGCCGGCGGTCGTCCCGGACAGCGGCTACTCATCCGCCTCAGCATCCCTACCAGCGATGACACGGTGTTGCGCCGGATCCGCCAGGCCCCAGTTCAGCCTCCGGCCTCACTCCCAGTGCCCCATTTAGGCGTTGATGATTGGGCATGGAAAAAGCGGCAGGACTACGGCACCATCCTGGTCAACTTGGATCGGCACCGCGTAGTAGACCTGCTGCCCGATCGCTCCGCCGTCAGCTTTGCTGAATGGCTCAAGCAACATCCGGAAGTCGCCGTGATTTCGCGGGATCGGAGTGGTCTCTACGCCGAAGGCGCCAACCTCGGCGCTCCCCAAGCACAGCAGGTGGCCGATCGTTTTCACCTCGTGGTGAACGGGGTCTTGCGGCGTCGGGTACCCGTCAAGATTGAGCGGAACGAGCGCCAGCGTTGCCTGATCAAGAACGCCGGATCGTGGGGCTTTGGTCGCGCGCGGAACCAGAGAAACGGCGGAATTCACTCCGGCGCGACCACAGGCCCGCGATGATTCTGTCGCATTATTGAGCATGTTCGACGATGTTCGCGATAAGACGTCCGGGGCCAAGGAGTGGGATAGACTCATTAACTTACCAGCCGAAGGACCACGCTCGCCAGAATCAGGCCCACAGCCGCGAACGGGAGATACCACCGGGGCGGCCATTTCACCTCGCTATAAATCTCCTTGCCATCCACCGATACGGTGAATCGGAGTCCCCGCGGACTTTTTGAAAAACGAGTGTTGGCGTCCACCTTCATAGACCGGTTCCCGTCGGGAATGGTCGCCTGAAAGCTGCGCGGTTCCCAAGTGGCGCCTGGCTCCCTAGCGATTTCCTTTCCATCGACAATCAGCCGCTCCAGCCTTGGCCGATTCTCCAACTCGATGACATGTCCTTTATACTCGGTCTTCCACGTGGTTTTAAGCACTCAGAGCCTCCCGGCGTGCGGCGAAACGTCACATCATACCAGTTTGGGTGCGGTTGCGCTGACCGTGCCGCGCTCCCTGTTGCGCTTCACCTTTCGCAAACGAGCTGCCGCCTGCGCCAGAGAGTCCGCCACGGCGCTCCCCTGGGCACATTGCTCCGCGTTCTGCCAGGACGTGCCGCCCGAAGTCAATCCAATAGTTCACGGTCGGGAAAAGACGAATCGGCTGATCATGCGACAGGCGCTCGCAGCCATGCTCTGACGACATCGGCGTGTAGTTGGCGCAATATTTCCACCGTTCGACAGACCAACTCGGTCCCGAAGACATTCGCGAGTACACTGCCCACCTGTGCAGCCAGGTCGTCGATGTGCTCGTCCGGATAGCTGCTGGATGACGCGCCACTCTTCCAAAGCTGCTTTGAGCAAATTTTCAGGGGAGCGTCATTTAATTGGTGTTACAAGTAGTCTCGCGCGGGTGATGAAGCTGTTTGACTGGAGAACCGTCCTGGTCGGCATCTCCGAAGCCGCGCGGAAACATCGAACGCGCCGGTGCCATTGCGGGCGCGGTCCAGACAGGGGCGATCATGAATTTTCGCGTCAGGACGGCTCATCGACTGCAGAGGGGCTGCGGTCGGAACCCGCGCGGCCCCTATTTCTTCAATGCTTCAATCACAAAGTTCGGCGTGGGAGTCGGAATGATCCGCTCCAACTGGAACCCATTAGAGCCCAATAATTCGCGCCATTCCGCCTCGCTGCGTTCCTTGCCGCCGCACATCACCATCATGTTCATGTCCATCATGCGGGCATTGTTCGCGATGGAATCATCGTCGGGAACAACAGCTTCAACCAATGCGAGCTTGGCGTGTGCTGGCATTGCCCGGTGGATCGACTGCAAAATCCTCGCGGACTGTTCGTCATTCCAGTCATGCAAAATCCATTTCATCGTATAGAGATCACCGCCGGTCGGAACCGACTGGAAGAAGTCTCCGGCTCGAAACGCGCACCGGTCCTGCAAGCCCTCGCCCGCTATGTAAGCCTCCGCACCGGGCCGCGTAAACTCCAGGTCCATCACAATTCCCCGCAGCCCTGGTTGCTTTTTCAGGAAAGCGCAAATCATCGTGCCGACGCCACCGGCGATATCGACGACCAGCCCGGAGGCAGGCAGCTGATACAGGTCGAGAATCGCGCCAATGAAGCCGACGCTCATCCCCTGCATCGTCTTGTTGAAGTTCTCGCCCTCGGCGGGATTAGTCCTGGTGTAGTACTCCCAGATATCGTGCCCGTAAGTCTTGATAAACGCGTTGCCTTCCGTCTGGGCCGAGTACGCCAGATTTTCCCATGCCTTGTAGTGTCCGCAATTCGGGCTCAAGATGGCGAGCGCCGCGGGTCGCATCGATCCCGGTATGTCGGACCGAAGCAGATTGCCGACCGGTGTCAAGGCATAGCTCCCCCCTTCAAGGCGCTGCACGAGCCCTATCGTCGCGCATGTGCGCAGAAACCGCTCGTTCACGCCCGGATTCAGGCCAGCGGCAATTGCGTCGGCAACGCCGAGTGTAGCGAACACCTCTACCAAACGTGCCCGGAAATGTCCCCAGGCTAAGTCAAAGAACAGTGCATGCGGCGGTACTGGCTGATGTTGTGGTTGCATTGGTGAAAACTCCAGGATAATTGTACGCCTTTGAACTAATCATCCACCAGGCGAGTCCATACTGTACCACGCGAGTCCCCCAATTTCTTCCGGCCCGGCAGGGAACAAGCTTTTGCCTGCTGAGGTCAGCATTCGGATGAGCCAGTTTGGTTTGGCCGATCAGGAATCGCTCCGGTCGTATTACGCGCCACTCGGAAACAGCGGTCTTCTCGCGCGGGCGCTCTCGGCATGCCAAATAATGTTGACGGTTCTATGCCTTTGCACGCTATTTGGCGTACGCTTGGAGGAAGGAAAGCAGCCTCTTTCCGAGTGGCGCGTGTTCCGACCGAAGCTTCGTGAATCGAGACATCTCTCGGGCTCATCAACTTCCGAAAAGTGCGGGTCCTGAGCGAAACCAAGAAATAGCGATGATCTAGAGCGTTTCTCGCTCAACCGTAACGAGTGGTTCCAGCGGGGTTGTCAGAGCGCCGACAACAATTGATGCCGAAGTTCGATGTCTACGGGTGTTCTGGCGTGACTGGTACTGAATTGGCCGGGTGCGACGGAAGAAATCGAAGATTCAACGCAACATAGGGCTGCCCTATTTCTTCGGATTTGCTTGATCACTGAGTCCCACGCCTTGGGAACCTGGCCATCCATCACGTAGCCGATCATTGCTGCGACCGGTAGATCCGGCGAGTATTTGCCCGTCACGAACCGCATCATCCCCTCGGACACGTAGGCTGCGGCGAGGGAAGCGCCGTTCACATTGAGGCGCTTGCATTCAATGAACAAGCACACCTCGTCCAGGCCAACCGAAAACAGAATACCCACATCGACGTACCCAACGGGGTCTGGATCTTGCGTTAGATCGCCCGCAATCAACTCGTACTGCGAAACAATATGAAAACGGCCACGCAGTGCAGGTACCAAGCGCAAATGCCGGACCAAATTCCGCGTGATGGGATCTTCGAGCCGCCGTCGAGCTGATTTCTTGAGCCGGGTTGCGTCCTTAGTCTGAGCGACTGTGCTGACCGTATCAATGTTAGCCCGGCACGATGGCCACACTTCCATCACTCCAGCATGGACCACATCGTAGGCAGTAACGACTTGGTCCCGCCAAAGCGACGGATCACCGATTGCGCTCATGTTTCCCCTTTTCCGAATGGCGCTTTTGCGCGACGAGCAGATCTCCTGCGATTTCGTCCGCATCGTTCAATCCGGCGCTGGCGAGCCAGTATCTCCTGCTCAACGGTTTTGCGAGATAGAGTGAATCCTTGATAAACACCTTAAGATTCGGTTGGACCTCCACGTTACGAGAAGTGTTCTGCGGGAGCAGGCGCAGAATTCGATCCAGTGCTGCCCGCAGTTCCCGTTCGCCCCGCTCCACCAGAACATCTGGCCATGTCGCTCCGAGCCGCAATTCCACCAGGACAGCCTCCGCTCCGCCTTCGATAAGACGTATGCCCAGATCGGCACCAGGTTGAAGCCACTCACGGAGCGCAGCGCGAAGGGTGCGGCAATACTGCGTTCGCTCCTTGAGTGATGCCCGCTCCATCAAGGCTGTAATCGTGCCCCTTCGCGGTTGCATGCTGGGAATGATTGCCGTCAGGGAATCCGTTACGAGCAACTTCTCCTCATCGGTGAGGCCGTAGTAATCGAAAACGAGATCGTCAGTCCGGAGAATCTCGTTTTTCATTTCTTCGCCGGTGAGCGGTTCATCTTTCAGCTCCAGCAAGTGATCCAGAATTCCGACGAGTTGGCGTTGGGCAACCAGTGCCCGCTCTGGATCGGGAGTATCTTCAGGGTCTGGAAAAGGAAGCTGCAGGAGTTGTTCCTCGTGCACCTTTGCGCGGTCCGCTCCAAGGTTGGCGGAAGTATGGAAGTAGTACCAAGCGGCTAGCGAACTGTTCAAGATTGCCGTCAGCAACTTTGCCTTGGACTCCTGCCCTTTTGGAAAAGTTATCGCCTGAAGAGAATGTTGAAAGGAGCATGATTGTTCGACGTATGCCGCGCGGACGCGGCCCTCCTGGCGTACGATGCCCTGGGGAACAAGAATATGCGGGCCTGTATAGCCTCTCAAATAGCCTACTCGGCGCACTGTTGGGGCAGTCCAACCGGGTCCGTCAATGTGGGCTACGACCCATGCTTTGAACGCCGATGTGGGCAAGAACGGAATCTCGGCAAGTTCTCCGGGTGCGTCTGTGACCGATCCCTTGATCTGCTTTTCTGCTGTGTTGTGATACGGTTGGAGGCCTTGTCCGATGATCC
>JANXXI010000009.1 GCA_025350695.1 Acidobacteriota bacterium | reverse complement strand
CGAGCGTACCAGTGCCGGTATTGTTGGGGAGGGGATAGAGGTTCGGGTTGCTGAACAGGAAACGGGCTGTTGGGCTAAAGCGCGCTACCGGAATCTGATTGTTGGCGAAGGGCGTACGCGCGGCAAGCGTGGTCCCGGTGTTTGGATCACGGATGATCTGGTTGTTAACCGTTAGGAACTGGCTTAGATCGCCAGCGCGCCAGGCTGCGGGCGCGACCGATGCGGTCGCCGGTCCGGCAATTCGCCGCTCGATTTGTTCATAGTCAGCAAAGAAGAACAGCTTATTGCGCTGGATGGGGCCACCGAAGGTGCCGCCAAAGGTGTTCTGCCGCAGTGCCTGTTTCTTCACATTCGCGCGATTGTTGAAGAATCCGTTTGCGTCCAGCTTTTCGTTGCGCAGAAATTCGAACGCGTTACCATGGAACCCGTTGGTGCCGCTCTTGAGCGACATAACAACACTGGCGCCGCCGACATTGCCGAACTCGGCTCCGGCATTGCCTGTTACCACTTTCACTTCTTCCAAGGCATCAACGCTTGGTTGGTAACCGATCTGGTTATCGACAGACTGGTTAATATCCACGCCGTCGAGAATGAAGTTATTGGTCTGTTCGCGATTGCCGTTCACCTGTGGGCGCGATCCGGAGCCCTGGAATCGGGCGGCGGTGTTCATTGCACCAGGCGATGTGGATACAGCGCCGGGAATGAGCAGCGTCAACGACGCGAAGTTGCGGCCATTGAGCGGAATGCTTGTCAGCTTGTTTGACGACAATGTGTCGCCAGTGGCCTGACTTTCCGTTTGCAGCAATTGACCCACGTCGGTCACTTCCACCACTTGGGTGATATCACCAATCTCAAGCCTCAAGTCGATACGGGCAATCTGGTTGGCTTCCACTTTGAAAGGGCCAACAACCGACTTCTTGAAGCCTTTGGACTCAGCGGTTATGGTGTACATGCCAACGCGTAGGAACGGGAAGGTATAAATACCCTCGGCGTTGGTTGTGGACACGGTTCGGACGTTGGTCTCAGCATTTGTCGCCGTAATCGTTGTGCCGGGAATATTGGCGCCGGATGGGTCAACGGCATTGCCGGTAATGGACGCGGTAATCGTCTGGGCGAGCGCAGAGTTCACAAACAGGAACAACGCCGTCAGCACCAGAAGCAGATGTTTTTGCATATCTTGGTCTCCTTGATTTTTAACATTATGGATTCCTGGAGCGGAAGGCTCGTTTACACGGAGTTATTCTTCCAATCCTCATAGAAACCCTTGAAAATACACCTAAAAGTCAGTCTGCTGTGAAGTGTTGCAATTTGCTTACCATCGCAGCAGCCGAAGCATCTTGTTTACTTATTCTACCGCCTGCGAGGTATATTTCAAGAGAGAGAAATATTTCGGGGGATTCTCAAGCGATGATGGCTGATCAAAAGACGGCGCCGTGAATGGGTCCGGAGTTCGATCTGGTTAATGTCGCTCGATGCGGCATCTACATCGCCCGCTAAGAGGATGAAGTTACGCCGATCGATCCGCATTGTGGGATATGATAGCGCTGAACCCACTCTATATGCGATTGACGTTGATCTGTTTAGTACTCGCCGCGCCGCCAGGCTTAGCGGAAGTCAGTTTTAATCGTGACATTCGCCCCATCATGTCCGACACGTGCTTCCGTTGTCATGGGCCAGATAAGAATGCGCGCATGGCTGGCTTGCGTTTGGATCTTCGCGACGAAGCGCTGAAGAAGACGAGATCGGGTGTGACGCCTATCGTTCCTGGTAAACCTGAGGAGAGCGCCATTGTCGGCCGCGTTTTCAGTGCAACGCCTGCGAAGTTAATGCCACCGGTCTCCGCCCACAAAGTGCTGACCGACAAGCAAAAGGATACGATTCGCCAATGGGTTGCGGAAGGGGCGAAGTACGAAGGCCATTGGGCCTATCAGCCGGTGCGGCGTCCTGAGGTTCCGCAGAGTGGCAAGGGCAACCCGATTGACGACTTCATTGCAGCTCGCCTTGCCAAGGACGGTTTAGCGCATGCCGTGGAGGCAGACAAGCGAACGCTCATTCGTCGAGTATCGTTCGATTTGACGGGCATTCCGCCGACTCCCGAAGAAGTGGCCAAATTCCTGGGCGACAGAAGCAACGATGCGTATGCTCATTTGGTGGACCGCCTTCTTGCCTCGCCGCGCCACGCCGAAAAGCAGACTCGTCTCTGGCTGGATGCGGTTCGCTATGCGGACACGTGTGGCTTCCATGGGGACAACGCGTTTCCGGCGTGGCCTTATCGCGATTACGTGTTGCGATCGTTCCGCGACAATAAGCCGTTTGACCAATTCACGCGCGAACAACTTGCCGGCGACCTGATGCCGAACGCGACCACGGAACAGAAAGTTGCTTCGGCCTACAACCGCATGAACCGGACGTCGGCAGAGGGCGGATTGCAGCCGGTGGAATATTTGGCTAAGTATGGCGCTGACCGGGTGCGCACCACCAGTGTTGTTTGGCTGGGCAGCACCATGGGTTGCGCTGAATGTCATGACCATAAGTTCGACCCATTTCTTGCGAAAGACTTTTACGCGATGAAGGCATTTTTCGCTGATATTAAGGAGACTGGTCTTGTGCCGGACAAGGGGCCGAAGGCTTGGGGCACAATGCTTTCGCTTCCCACGGCTTTACAGAAAGACGCACTGGCTGGTTTGAACAGTCTTTTGGAGAATGAAAGAAAAGCTCTAGCCAACTCACCCAAACCAACTGCCCCGCAGCGCGCCGCGTGGGAACAGAAGCTGCTGGCTGATTACCGGACTGGACGCACCGGCTGGAAGATGGTGACCCCAGCAACTATGAGTTCGATCAACGGCGCGAAATTGTGGCTCGACAAAGATTCGCGCGTCATGGTGAGGGGCCCCAATCCCAGTAACGAGACTTACTTGTTGACGATAAAACCAGGTGCGGGAAGTTGGACGGGGCTGGGTCTGGAAATCAATCAAGACGATAGCCTTCCTGGTTTGAGTATGGCCCGCGGAGCTGACCGGTTTGTAATAACCGAAGTAGAGGCCGAAAGAAACGGCGGCAAGCTGGGCTTCGCTTTTGCCCGCGGTAACACCACCGCTTCAGCCCTGGAACTGCCCGCTTTGATGGCAATTGACGGCGATTCCGCTACCGGCTGGGGCGCGCTGACTTATGGCGACACGGGCATGCCGTTCCTGGCTCTGAGCTTCCAAACAAAAGTCACTACGGGTGCTGAGGATACCTTAACGGTCCGCATCCGGCAAGACTCGACCACTCGCCGCGCCACCATCGGGCGCTTCCGCATTGGTGTGACCGAGGCCGACACACCGTGGCCCGACCCTAACCGCAAGACGAAACCAGGCGGTCTTCCCGATGATGTGTTGAAGGCTCTCGAAACGGCTTCGGACAAGCGCACAACCGATCAGAAGAAATCGCTAAATAATTTCTTTGAGCAGACCACCAATCCCCTTGCGCTAAGCGTGGCGCGTCTGGAGGCAAAGAGCAATCTGCTGGAATCTTCCATCCCGAAAGTAGTTGTGGCGGAGGCTGGTGAACCGCAAGTCACGCGCATATTGCCACGAGGCAATTTTCTGGATGAATCCGGGGAAGTTGTTACGCCCGCCATTCCGCAAATGTTTGGAAAACTGCAAACACAGGGCAGAGCAACCCGGCTCGATTTAGCCAACTGGCTGGTGTCGCGCGACAATCCGCTCACAGCCCGCGCGTTCGTCAATCGTACTTGGCGGCAACTTTTCGGTACGGGTCTGTCGAAAGTGCTGGATGACGTTGGTTCGCAGGGAGAATGGCCAATACACGCGGATCTGCTTGACTGGCTGGCCTCTGAATTCATGGAGCCAACTTATTCCGCCCAAGGCGCACACCCCTGGGACATGAAGCGGCTCATCCGTACGATTGTCATGAGCGATACTTACCGGCAAAGTTCCGTAGGTTCGAAGGAATCGGAAGAACGTGACCCCGATAACCGGTTGCTCTCGCGTCAAAGCCGCTTCCGCGTGGATGCCGAGGAAGTTCGCGATGTGGCGCTTGCCGTTTCCGGTCTGCTGACGGAGAAGTTTGGCGGCCCCAGTGTGAAGCCATATCAACCGGATGGATATCTTGCGGCGCTGAATTTCCCTAAGCGTGAATATGCATCCAGCCGAGGGGACGACCTTTACCGTCGTGGCGTCTACACCCATTGGCAGCGCACATTCCTGCACCCCAGTCTAATGACTTTTGACGCGCCCAGCCGCGAGGAGTGCGTCGTGAACCGCACGAATTCCAATACGCCCTTGCAGGCGCTGGTGATGCTGAACGATCCGACATTTGTCGAATCAGCTCGCGTGTTCGCGCAACATATGCAACAGGCTGCATCGGGAGTTCCGGCGCAACTGAGTTGGGGTTTTGAGAAAGCGCTGAACCGCAAACCCACGGCGGAAGAGTCAAAAATCCTCCGCGAACTGCATAAGAAGAGCTTGGCCGAATTCCAAGTCGATACCGAATCGGCTAAGGCGCTGTTGTCTGCCGGCGAAGCACCGTTGCCAACAAAATTCAAAGCTGCGGAACTGGCGGCGATGACGAGCGTGGCCCGCGCCATCTTGAACCTGCATGAAACCATCACGAGGAACTAACATGAATCGCAGCGAAAGAATCCTGAATATTCATCGGCGCACATTCCTTGGCCGCGGCGTTGCCGGTCTGGGGGCATTTGCTCTTCGCGATCTTTTCGCCGCCGACATGCAGGGCAAAGGAGCCGTGAGCCCTTTGCATCATGCGCCAAAGGCGAAGCGCGTCATTTTCCTCTATCAAGCTGGTGGTCCGTCGCACTTGGAAACTTTCGATTCTAAACCCAAGCTTGCGGAAATGCACGGGAAGGGCATGCCCGATTCATTTACGAAAGGGCAACAGATTGCCCAACTGCAAGGCAAGCCACTAATCTGTTTTGGCCCGCAACATGGCTTTCAACGCTTCGGCGAATCGGGCCAGGAAATCTGCAACCTGTTTCCACAAATCGGCAGCGTGGCGGACGACATCTGCATAGTGCGCTCCATGTATACGGAGCAGATTAATCACGACCCCGCACATACCGTTATGAACACGGGTTCCATCATCCCCGGCCGCCCCAGCATGGGCTCCTGGCTACACTACGGGCTTGGCGCCGAGGCCGAAGACTTGCCGGGTTTCGTGGTGTTGACTTCGGCCGGACGCGGAGGACAGATGCAACCCATCGCTGCGCGGCAATGGTCCGCAGGCGTGCTGCCCAGCAGGTATCAGGGCGTGAAGTTCAACTCCATTGGCGACCCGGTTTTGTATCTCAACAATCCAGGTGGCATGAACGCTAAACTGCAGCGCGATTCCATTGATGCGATCAATGCGTTGAACCGGGCTGAATACAAAACCACGCACGACCCGGAAGTGCTGACGAGGGTAGCGCAGTATGAGATGGCGTTCAAGATGCAATCGAGCGTTCCGAGTCTGGTGGATATGAGCAAGGAGCCCGCCGCGGTGATGGAATCATACGGCGCCAAGCCTGGTGACGGGACCTTTGCGTCGAACTGCCTCTTGGCGCGCCGGTTGGCCGAACGCGGCGTGCGCTTCATTCAGCTTTATCATCGCGATTGGGATCATCATGGCAGTGTGAAGAATGGCGTGCAGTTCAAAGCTGAAGAAGTTGACCGGCCTGTGGCGGCACTGATCAAGGACTTAAAGCAACGGGGCATGCTGGATGAAACCCTGATTGTCTTTGGTGGTGAGTTTGGCCGCACACCGATGTCGCAAGGCGGCGACGGGCGCGATCATCACATCAAGGGCTTTTCCTTCGTTCTAGCAGGCGGCGGAATCAAGCCCGGCATTACCTATGGCGCAACGGATGAGCTTGGTTATGCCGCCGTTGAAAATCCTGTCAGCGTGCATGATTTCCATGCGACGATGCTGCACTTGTTGGGCATCGATCACAAGCGAATGACGGTGAAGTACCAGGGCCTGGATCTGCGCTTGACCGGTATTTCGGGCGATGTCGTGAAGGATATTTTGGTGTAGCGGGATGGTAAAATGAAAGTAGGGAACGAATTTGCATGGCAGTCACAACCACAGATCGAGCACAGACGCAAAGGGCCAACGAGGTCGAGAATGCTTTGGCTAGCGTTCGTATGGAAGGGCTTGAGCCTTCCACCGAAGCCAAGATTGTGTTTCAAAGGTACGTCGATGGCGAGTTGACCTCCCAAGAACTTGATCTGGCGTTTGATGTGTACCTTGATGGCAAATATGGACCCGTACGTTTACCCCGGGACTGACGTCCTTAGGAACCTTCGTGATTTTCGTGATCCGGTTAGTCTGGCCGAATTCGAAGCCGACGTAACAAGCCGGCGGTTACGCCAACTTGAGAGAAAGCCAAAATCGGGCAAGTTCGACATCCCCCATCTCCAATCCACTTTTGCCTTTCACGAACAAATCGTTTCCGTCCTTACGAAACCTTCGACAAGCTCACTATAGAGCAACACCTTAAGCACGCCGATCCCACACAGTTCGCCAATCGCGCCGCGTACTACCTGGGCGAACTCAACGCCATTCACCCTTTCCGCGATGGTAACGGCCGCACCCAACGCGAATTCGTTCGTCAACTGGGCCTCAACGCCGGCCACACCCTAAACTGGTTCCGAGTTTCCCGCGCCCTGATGTACGAAGCCTCCGCGCCCAGCTTCGACCAAGGCAAAAATGAGGGACTTGAATCCGTGCTCACGCTCGCCCTCTCCAATCCGATAGGCTAGGTGCAATGCGCCGCGCTCTCCTTTCGCTCCTTGCCATCACAGCCGCCTACGCTCAACCCTACGACCTGCTGATCACCGGAGGTCGCATCGTTGACGGTACAGGCAATCCCGCTTATTACGCTGACCTCGCCGTGCGCGACCAACACATCGTTGGCATCGGAACGTTCGCGGGCCAAACAGCCAAACGCACGATCAACGCCAAAGGCCTCACGGTCACTCCCGGCTTTGTCGACATCCACAACCACTCCGATTACACGATCGCTCAAGATGGCGACGCCCAAAGCATGATTCGCCAAGGCGTCACTTCAATGATCTTTGGCGAAGGCGGATCAGTCGCGCCCGTCGGCGGCAAACAGGGCACGGGTTCCATTGAAGATCGCCCACGCGGCGCATGGACCGACCTCACCTCTTACTTCGATCTGCTGAAACGTCAAGGTATCTCCGCCAATATCGGCACTTATATTGGTTCAAGCCAAATCTGGACCTACGTTCGCGGACCGAATCCTGGGCCACCCACCAAAGACGAACTGGCGGCCATGAAGGCGGAAGTAGAAAAGTCGATGCGGCAAGGCGCGCTCGGTGTGGCCAGTTCGCTCAGCGGGCCGCCCGGCGCATGGATCGACACGGAGTCTCTCATCGCTATGTGTTCGGCAGCCGCGCCCTTTGGCGGCCGGTATTCAACTCATATGCGCACGGAAGGCCAGGGCGTTTTTGAGTCCGTGGCTGAGGCGCTTGAAATCGGTCGCCGCGCTGGCGTGCCAGTCGATATAATTCATCTCAAGTTGGCTGACCATCAGTTGTGGGGGAAGATGCCGGAACTGATCGGCCTGATCGCCAATGCCCGCGCCGCCGGCCAACAGGTGGAAGCCAACGTTTACC
Source organism: Acidobacteriota bacterium (assembly GCA_025350695.1). Taxonomy (GTDB): domain Bacteria; phylum Acidobacteriota; class Terriglobia; order Bryobacterales; family Bryobacteraceae; genus JANXSF01. The sequence continues at coordinate 25,305 of JANXXI010000009.1, read as the reverse complement.
CTTACCGCGCGGGTCAGAACAATTTATCGTCCATCCTGCCGCCGTGGGCGCATGAAGGTGGCCCGCAAGCATTGATTGCGCGGTTGAAGGATACTGCTCTTCGTCCACGGTTGGAAAGCGAAGTGCTGAATGGCGTCCCCGGTTCGAACTGGTATAACCACTACACCGCGACCGGGTCTTGGGAAGGCATGCTGCTTGTCAGCCTATCCAACCCGGCCTATAAAAAGTTTGAAGGCCGCCGAATGAACGAAGTGATCGCGGCGCTCAAAAAAACGCCCGTTGATACGCTATTTGACTTGCTGATCAACAACGCTGCTTCCGTGCCTACGGTCTACTTTCATCACTCCGAAGAAGACATGCGTTACGCAATGAAGCAGCCGTTCGTTTCCATCGGGTCTGATGGCGCGGCCGTTGCGGTAAGCGGTCCGCTCTCTGTTGGCAACCCACATCCGCGCTGGTACGGGACGTTCCCCCGAGTTCTTGGCCGCTACGTTCGAGAAGACAAAGTGATCACGCTGGAAGAAGCTATCCGCAAAATGACATCGGCGAATACGGCGAAGGTGGGGGTATTCGATCGCGGCGTTCTGCGCCCCGGTCAATGGGCCGACATCACTATCTTCGACGCCGCAAAAGTGATCGACAATGCTACTTACGACAAGCCCCATCAGTATCCATCGGGCATCGAATACGTGATCGTCAATGGCGCTCCGGTCCTTGAGGCAGGCAAACATACCGGAGCCAGACCAGGCGCAATCTTGTACGGCAGAGGTCAGGTTCAATAGTTGATGCGATTCGCTCTGGCATTGACGCTTGCCTACACTCTGCATGCAGCCGACCTGCATGTTGCCGCGCGTGCGGGCGATGCCGGGGCAATCGCTGCACTCCTGGCCAAGGGAGCTGACCCCAACAGTCGCGATGGGCTTGGCGGCACCCCACTTCATGATGCCACTTGGGGCGGGCACCGTAAGGTTGTTGAGCTGCTGCTTTCCAAAGGCGCCAACGTGAATGCCCGGCATAAAGAAGGGGGTTCCACGCCGCTTCATTATGCCGTCATCACTGATCGGATTGAGATGGTGGAACTCCTTCTGGGGCGCGGGGCCGATCCCACAGTGCGTTACGGGCAGGGCTCCACAATACTTCATTTGGCCGCCAACCGCGGATATGTTTCCATGGCGAAATACCTGATTGCCCACGGAGCGGAGTTGAACGTGCGCGACGACACCGGCGCCACTCCCCTTGAAGAGGCAGTCTGGAAAGGTCGGGTTGATCTTGTACGGCTGCTGCTCGACAACGGGGCGCGGGCCGATGACGTTAATGCCAAATCGGGCGATGGCTTAACCCATATCGCTGCTCGGCGTGGCCATGCTGATGTTCTTGCGCTTTTAATCGAACGCGGCGCGGACCCTTTGAAGAAGTCCAAGGAAGGCGCAACGCCGCTGGACGAGGCTCTTCGCTACCGGCAAAAGGACGCCATCGAAGTGCTGATGACGCGTAAAGATGTTACCGCGAGTCCGGCGCGGATAGAAGAACTGGTGATGGAAGGTAGAGTGGAAATCGTGGCAGTGCTGCTCGCTCACGGGGCGAAGGCGGACGCAAAGACCCGTATGGGGTCGACTCTGCTTCACGATGCTTCGCTAAAGGGGCATACCGATCTTGTGGCTCTGCTACTCGACCGTGGGGCACCGGCGAATCTTCGCAATGCAAGCGGCGCAACCGCGCTCCATGACGCGGCACTTGGCGGCAAGAAGGCCGCTGCGGAATTGCTGATTCAACGTGGGGCCGATATCAACGCTGTGGATTCCGCATCAGGCAACACGCCACTAGCCAATGCCGCCGCGTGGGGCCGAACGGATGTGGTTGAACTACTATTGGCGAACGGCGCCGATGCAAAGATAGCGAACCGGGCAGGGAAGCGGCCGGCGGATTTGGCGTTGGAGAATGGTCACAAGCAGCTAGCGAGCTTGTTTGACAAAACCAAGCGATAGCGCCTTTGCCCTTTTCACAAGCCTGCCGTCAAAGGTGACGAACTCAGTCGCCTTACCTCGATTGGTCAGGTGAAGAGCATCGGCAACATGCTGTTTGGTGGCTTCTTCCAAGATGGCTTGGTTCATTTCTTCGATGGTCTTTGGCTTGCCATCGTATTTCAGACAGCCAATCACGTTGTTGATGTCTGTAGCAGGAAAGGGCATAGCCGGGCTCAGCAGAACTCCACCGGAAACTTCTTCCACGTTGAACTCCATTCCTATGGTCCACTGATGGGCGTCCCGAATTGTCTTCGGCAGGATGATTTGTCCTTTCGTCGATAATTTCGTCATCTCCATGTATGTAAGACCTCAGTAAGGTCGTATCACGAAAACGCGGCCATGTACCGACACTATACGTCGCAGATCTTAACCCCTTGCTTCAGCGACCCCAACTTGTCGTCGCGCTTCGGAACAAACTCCTGCGCCACGAAGCCCTTAAAGCCCGTATCCACAATGGCCTTCATGATTGCCGGATAGTACAGTTCCTGCGAGTCATCAATTTCCGCGCGGCCAGGTACACCGCCCGTATGATAATGCGCAAAGTACGGATTGAATTTCTTGATCGTCGCGATCACATCGCCTTCCATGATTTGCATGTGGTAAATGTCGTACAGCAACTTGAACCGTTCAGAGCCAATTTTATTGCAAAGCTCCACGCCCCAAACGCTGTGATCGCACATATAATCCTTGTGGTTCACCTTTGAGTTGAGCAACTCCATCACGAGGGTGATCTTGTGCCGTTCGCAAACAGCCATCAGTTTCTTCAGGCCCGCCGCGCAGTTCTCCAAACCCTGTTCGTCCGCCATGCCCTCGCGATTCCCCGAAAAACAAATCACGTTTTGCAGCCCGGCCGCAGCCGCTTTCGGGATGATCTCTTCATACGCTTGAATTAGCTTTTCGTGATGCTCCAAGCGATTAAACGCCTTGCCGATTCCACCCATCCCATCAATGACAGGATTGGATCCCATTGCGCAGGTTAAGTTGTACTGCTTCAGTGTTGGCCAATCCGCCGGACCCAGTAGTTCAATGGAATTCAGTCCAATATCCTTGGCCGACTTGCACAGATCCTCAAGAGACGTCTTCGGGTAGCACCACTTGCAGACCGAATGATTCACGCGGCCCTTCATGCCACTTCCGGTGTCGGCGGCATGCAGTCTTTGGTTCAATTGCGAAGCGGCCAGCGCGCTGGCTGAGGTTGTGAGAATTGATCGCCGTGTCATAGCAATTTGAGTCTATCACTGAAGCATAATAGAACGATGCTTGCTCTGCTCCTTCTCGCCGCCGCCATTCTTCCGCCCGGAATTGTCATCGATCATCACCCCGCACTAAAGCGCGAATACATTGGTTCGCCCTCCATCGTGATTGCGCCGGACAAGGGCTACGTTGCTTCCCACGATCTCTTCGGAGCCGATTCCACGCAAAGCTCCTCCGCGGTTTCTCGCGTATTCCGTTCTGAAGATCGAGGCAAGACCTGGCGCAAGACGGCGGAGTTCAGCGATCAATTCTGGTCAAACTTGTTTGTCCATCGCGGACAACTTTATCTAATGGGCACAACCTACGAATACGGGCGAATCGTAATTCGGCGATCAACCGACGGAGGAAGTACTTGGAGCGCGCCATGCATGTTGACCGGCGATACGGGCTATCACACAGCCCCTGTCCCCATCGTCGAAAAGGACGGCCGGCTGTGGCGGGGCATGGAGTTTCACCCGGAAGGCAAATGGGGTCGCTTTGAAGCCCTTGTGATCTCCGCGTCCGTGGCTACCGATCTTCTCGTTGCGAACAGTTGGACCATGACCAAGCGATTGGCCTACCCTGCGCAGCAAGCCGGCGCTGGCGACACTTGGCTTGAAGGAAACGTTGTCTTAACGCCTGAGGGCGGCATGGTCGACATTCTGCGCGTCAATAATCTGGAGAAGGCCGCAATCGTAAAGGTCGCTAACGGAGAGTTGGTGTTCGACCGGCTGGTAGATTTTCCGGGTGGCGCGAAAAAGTTCACCATTCGCTATGACCGCAAGACCAAGAAATATTGGACCCTGTCGAATCAGGCCCTGTCGCAATATCCTGAGTCCGCATTGACCCCCGCTCGTGTCCGCAATACCCTGGTGCTAATGTCTTCGCCTGATTTGCTGGTCTGGAAAGTGGAGCGTACCGTTCTGTCGCATCCCGACGTCGCCAAGCACGCCTTTCAATATGTGGATTGGCAGTTTGACGGCAACGACCTGATTGTGGCCAGCCGCACAGCCTTCGACGACGAACAAGGGGGCGCCCACAACAATCACGATGCGAACTTCATGACCTTTCACCGTGTGCCGAAGTTTCGATCGAATAAAAACTAATGCTACAATTTCGATCAAACCTATGAAGCTCTACACCTGGAAAGAGATTGCCTTGGAACAATTGAATCCATCGTTTGCCCGCCGCGTGATTCACGGCACAAACATGACCGTGGCGAACGTGATTCTAACCAAGGATTCGGAAGTTCCCTGGCATAGCCACTTGAATGAACAGATGACGGTGATGCTTACCGGCAAGTTGTTGTTCGAGTTTGAAGGCGGGCACGAGTTCATCGTTTCCGAAGGACAAGTAATGGAGATAATTCCGCATTTGCCGCATCGCGTCGTGGCGCTTGAAGATTCTTCTGCCTTCGATCTCTTCGCCCCGGTTCGGGAAGATTGGCTGATTGGGAACGACGCGTATTTGCGCGGTGGCAAGTCTTAGCGCCCAACCGCCAGTGCCCTCACTGTTATACTCAAGACAATTTCGCTTTCACAAAGGATTACCATCCATGCGCCTACAGACGCTGTCCGCAATCGCCCTTATTGTCCTCACGTCGGTACCTGCAACTTTTTCCCAGGCCCTTCCAACGGGCTTAACCAAAACCGCCGCCGTCGAAGGGATCAATGAATATAGGTTCCCCAACGGTCTGCGCGTGTTACTATTTCCGGATCCATCCAACCCGAAAATTACGGTGAACGTCACATATCTGGTTGGATCCCGCCACGAAGGCTACGGCGAATCGGGCATGGCCCATTTGTTGGAACATTTGCTTTTCATGACCACCAGCAATGGCCGCGACATAAAGAAGGAATTGGTCGGCCATGGCGCTCAATGGAACGGCAGCACTTCCAGTGACCGCACAAACTATTTCGAAACCGTTGCGGCTTCAAATGACAACCTGAAATGGGCTCTCGCGTTGGAGGCCGATCGCATGGTCCGCTCCAAGATGGAGAAGGCAATTCTGGATACGGAAATGACTGTTGTCCGTAACGAGTTTGAGCGAGGCGAAAATAGCGCGGCGCGCGTGCTGCGTGAACGTGTTGAAGCCACTGCCTTCCTGTGGCATAACTACGGTAAGTCTACAATCGGATCGCGCGCCGATCTGGAAAATGTGCCGATCGACAAGCTGGCGGCCTTTTATCGCAAATATTATCAACCCGACAATGCTGTACTTGTTGTTGCCGGGCAAATCAACGAAGCCAGCGCCCTTCGCGAAATCGCGGCCACGCTTGGGGCCATCCCAAAAGCGACGCGTAAGTTGGACGCCACCTACACCACCGAACCAACCCAAGATGGTGAGCGTTACGTTGCGCTTCGCCGCGTGGGTGATGACCAGGAAGTCGTCATCGCCTACCATACTCCCGCGGCGGCTCATCCTGATTCAGCGGCGCTTGAAGTATTAGCCGGCATCATGAGTGGTGGCGGCGGACGCGGCGGGTTTGGTGGCGGCGGATTGGGACGATTAACCAAGGCGTTGGTCGACAACAAAAAAGCCATATCGGCACGCATGTCCTCGCAGCAACTGCATGACCCCAGCTTGGCCACGCTCTCGGCCACACTTACTAAGGAGCAATCGCTGAAGGATGTCCGCGAGACCATGCTGCAAACGATCAATGGCGTGATCAGCGAGCCGCCAACCAAGGAGGAAGTGGATCGCGTCAAGACTCGCATGTTGCGTAGCATGGAGGCGCAAATGGCCAATACGCAGCAGGTCGCGCTGCAGTTGAGCGAATGGGCATCGATGGGCGATTGGCGTCTGCTGTTTCTCAATCGGGATCGCGTCAAAACAGTAACTCCGGAAGATGTGGTCCGCGTGGCTAAGACTTATTTTGTGGAATCGAATCGCACCGTGGGTGAATTTATCCCAACCACGAAACCGGAACGGGCCGAAATCACCGCCGCGCCCGACCTGGAAAAGCTGTTCAAGGATTACAAAGGTGGAGAGGCGATGATTCAAGGGGAATCATTCGACCCCACGCCCGCCAACGTGGAAACACGCGTAACCCGGGTGACGCTGCCCAGCGGTTTGAAACTGGTGCTGCTGCCTCGCAAGACCCGTGGCGATACGGTTTCCGCGGCGCTCGATCTGCATTTCGGGGACGCTCAGTCCCTCTCGGGCAAAGGACCCGTGGCGGCGATGGCCGGTAGCCTTCTGATGCGAGGAACCAAAACAAAATCGCGTCAACAGATTGCCGATGCGATGGACAAGTTGAAGGCTCGCGTGACTGTTGCGGGTGGCGGCGGTGGCGGCTTCGGCGGCGGGCGTCGTGGCGGACCTGCTCCAGCAGTGAGTGATGCCTCAGGCGCGACAGCATCAATCGACACCACCAAGGAGAATTTGATTGGCGCGCTGAAGTTGGCGGTCGAACTGCTTCGCGAGCCGGCTTTCGCGGAATCCGAGTTTGAGCAGATCAAGCAACAAAGAATTGCCGGGATCGAGTCTGGACGAAGTGAGCCGGCCTCAATGTCGGCGCTGGAACTGCAGAGGCGGTTGAGCCCGTACTCCAAAGGCGATTTTCGCTACTCCGGCACAATCGACGAACAGATTGAAGAGATCCGCAAGGTTACTCTCGCCGATGTAAAGCAATTCCACGCCCAATATTATGGTGCGGCGAACGCGGAACTTGTGGTGACCGGCCAGTTTGATTCCGCCGAAGTGCGTAAGGCGGCGACAGAACTGCTTGGTGGCTGGAAAGGCATGCCTTACCAACGGCTGACTTCAATTCATAAGATGAACGAACCGGCGAATTTGAAGATTGAAACCCCAGACAAACAGAACGCGAATTTCGAAGCTGGCATACGCCTCAAGCTGTCCGACGAAGATCCCGATTTTCCAGCAATGTTCATCATGAACCAGATGTTTGGCGGCTCCCTCGCGGCTCGCATGCCGAATCGAATTCGTAACGTCGAAGGATTAAGTTATGGCGTATCTTCGCGGCTGACGGTTCCCGCTAAAGGAGCAAGCGCACTGTGGACGATGACCGCTATCAGTGCTCCGCAAAACACCCCAAAAGTAGAAACCAGCTTTACTGACGAATTGCGCAAGGCGTTGCGCGACGGCTTCACCGATGCGGAACTGGCGAATGCGAAAGCGACCTACCGCGATCAGCAAGCCGTGCTTCGTTCGCAGGACCAAACACTATTGCGCACCCTTGCCGGCCGCGAACAAGTTGGCCGGACAATGAAGTGGGACGAGCAGATCGATGCCAAGGTCCAGGCGCTTACTTTGGAGCAGGTGAATTCCGCCATGCGCCGTCACTTAAGTGTGGAGGCGCTAACCATAGTCAAAGCGGGCGATTTCGTCAAGGCGGGAGCCTACACGAAGTAACGCGCGGGTATCAGTAGGTGGCGTCGATGCTTCAAGGTTTCAGCGCAGACTGAATCTCAAACCCAACTGACGCCGAATAGCGAGGCACAGCGCTATGCGTTAGATAGGCCTCGACCGCATAAAATCCAGGCGGTAGAAGCGTGCCTTGGTTGTCCTTAAGAGGAATCTGCTCCACCCAATTCCGTTCTCCTTGCTCAACCACCTCGCTCCCCATCACTTGCGCAAACCTGCGAGTAGCAGACCACTGATAAACCTGCTCGCCCTTGAGATTGCGAATCACAAAATCATACCGTTGAGCGGAACTGAAGTTTAATTCCAGAGGCTTTGCAGCCGTGTTGCGAAGCGTTAGCCGCGCCGTCAAGAACGCATCGTCTTTCGTGATGCTCAAGCCGAAGGAAGTCTCCGGCTGCGAGAGCACAGTGATGGCTCCCGTCCTCGAATACAACAAACGCAACACTCGTGGGCCGGCGATTGTGTCCGAAGTTCGTTCAATCAAGCCGATGTATGGCGCGTACAATTCGCGAAGCAAGCCCGCGTCGGAACAGTTGCCGCGTGGATAGGTGATCTCAAGCAAGCCGTAAAAATCGGAGGCAGGCAGACTCGCCGTGGCAGTTTTAGATTCTACACGCGCCGTCGAATTACATGGCGTGATTGACGTCCGGTAAGTTTGGCCTTCCTTCGTGGCGAATACGGCCCAAACTTCTTCAAGTCCAGAGCTCGAATTGTATCGGTAGAGCGTTCCCTCAGAACTCATCCGCAGCCAGACTGGTCCTTCTTCAAAGCCACGTACTTGCGCATAGAGTTGGTCGTTGATCGTTGCTTCTTTGGTAACCTCAACAACAACGTTGCCAGTCTGCCCAGCCCAATTGACGCGGTAGACCCACTGGTTCCCCACTTGGAGAGGGAAATAATCTTGACTTTGCGCCACCGCGGCAAAAGCAAACCACATAGAAAGAGCTAATCTCATGCTGAAAGTTAGACGCGAAGTGCTGCAATCGGTTTCGGCGGCTTAATAGCCAAACATCTGTTCAAGATGATGCTTCATGTGCGCCACATAATCCTCAGCCAAAAACTCCAACGTCACCGGCTCATTATTCGCCACGATGCAAATCGCCTTGCCTCGCTCTGACGGAATATTCTCGAGAACATGCGCCAACAGAGTGTTATAGCTCGTCCATAACGATAGAAGCGAACTCCAACGAAAGGTCTGATAGGCGCCCGTCTTATTCCACGCATCCTGCTCATAGCCGGGGCCCTCATAATCGCCGGAGATGGCGGCGCGAACAAATCGCTGATGATTGTTTGAGGCCGAATCAAGCAGATGCCCAAGAATCTCTTTCCGCGACCACTTCTCAACACCGCGCCATTTCTCGGTTGCATGGGCATCGGTCCAAGTGGCCATTTTGGCTCGGGCGGAATCAAGAGTAGCGCGCAGTCCGTGCGCTGTTTCGGCGGTCGTCGGCATTTCTTTTACTCTACCAGGTGACTAACGAACGGGGCTCAGATAGTATCGCTTCAACACTTCCATCGCCGGTTTTCGCCATGGAGTCATGGAATTGTTGTTCGGTCCTCCGTAGCCGTTGGTCCCCAACTTCCACCAGTAGACGCCGTGAAACCAGGGCTTGTCATAAAAGGTCCGTAGCAGCGTTTCATAGCAGCGGGCCTGCTCCTCAAGCGACAAAGGATAGTTGGTTTCATCCGCCCAGGGTTCTTTGTGCGCGCCCAACGCGGCTGAATAGCCCGCCTCGGTGAACAGCACGGGCTTGCCAAATTTCGCCTGAACCCGCTCGATTCTCTCGAAGATGTGGGCCGCCGTGTAATCGTCGGTTAGCGGATAATAATTGTCGATTCCGATGTAATCCAGTGCATCCCAAAACTGTACGCTCTCGAATTCCGGGCCGTGGTTTGGTGCGTAAACAAGGGGTCCACCATATACTTTGCGCACCTCGCTGATGACGCGCCGCCAAGGCGTCTCAAATTTCGATAGCCAGCCAAATTCCGTACCTATGCAAAAAAGATCGGCATGCGTGCGTTCCGCGAAACGGGCATATTCAACAATGAACCTTTCATGGTTTCGAAACCATTCGTCTATGGCCGCGGTTCCCACCAGATCCTGCTCAGAGGGCTTGCGCGCGTGTGGCTTCAACATCACTTTCATTCCTTGCTGATGCGCTTGCCGAGTGAGAACCTCCAGGCCAATATCGCTCTCCATGCTGCGTTCACGGCGCAGCGACCCATAGGGTATCAAAGCGATGGCATTAACGCCGAAAGTGGGCAACGTCGAAAGCATGCGCCGAGACGTGCGCTCGCCGTAGAAGGCCGGAAATTCGGCGGTGAAGCTGACGCCCTTCTGCATAAACGTCTTTTCGTATGGCTTGACTAACGGCGCAGGCAGGTCTGACAATTGCTGCGTCAACCCCACCTTTCGCTCATCCGCTTGCCGCTTCAGTTTCATTCTTATCTCGGCTCCAAGCAAGACGCTGAGGAGGAGTCCGTAAAGAATCATTTTTGGATGTCGCGCAGGAACGATCTTCGAGCCAAAAAAGAAGATAGCAATAAGCGCCATCACAATGGCAAAGAGGGTTTCACCCGCAAGATAGGTTGCAGTGGCGCGGCGCGGCATGCGCAGCAATTGGGTTGCGCCAAACATGGCCGGCAGAATTAAGCCAACAAGCAAATAAAAGAATCGCTTGAGCTTGGGTTCTATTCCATCCAACAAATAGACGAACCCCATCACCAGACAGGCCGTCCCCAGTAGCGCCGTGGACACTTGCGGCAACTCCGGTTTCCGGTTGGCGAAAAATACCAACATGAATAGCGGTTGGCAAATTGCGAAACCGTACAGCGCGGAAACTAAGCCTACGACCGGCCAGCCGAAGCGCCTTAAGGCCAGGCCGCCGCACAAAACCATCGCGTGAATAAGGAACGATGCTGCGTTCGTAATCGGTTCAATTTCCCGCGTCATATCGGTTGGTCCAGCGCCGGCCACCCAACCGAAAGCAAGCACCTCTGAACGCGATATCTCCACACCAGGAAACAAGGAAGCCAGCAACGCTGGCGCCGCAAAAGCAACCGTTGCTGCAACGAACAACGCGAAATAGAAGCTGGTGGCCATTGCCATCCAGCGCTTCATTACATCCAGCATGTACTTTAAGAATACGTCAATGCGGCCGCTTGCTATAGAATGGACGCAAGCATAATGGAAACTCTAGGACTTTCCTCAAGTACTCCAAAAACGGAACCAATTTGGACGACTTGGCTTTGGCCAGATGTTTCCGATGAAATGGCAGCCCGTACAGCCGCCAACAACGCCATGTACGGAAGCTTTTTTGTAGCCGCCATTACTGCCGGTGCGGCGCTTTTGCGCAAATCGCCTCCCTCACTGCCTGTGGAGGTGAGCCCTCCCGCGTGACAAGGTTTGTTTCACGTATTTCCCTCACAAACTGGGTTCTAATAGCGATGGTCGCCGGTGTGGCGCTCGGCTCGGCAGCACCCGAACTCTCCGTTCAACTCGCCGTCGTCAGTAATATTTTTCTGCGACTCGTGAAGTCAATCATTGCGCCGATCCTGCTGGGCCTTCTAGTCAGCGCCTTCGGCGGAGCAGCAAGCTTAAGAGGTTTAGGCAGATTAGGCTGGAAGTCGCTTCTCTATTTTGAAGTCATGACCACCATCGCTTTACTGATGGGATGGGGTGCGGTGATGCTGGTACGCCCCGGGGACGGCATTTCTCTTGGAGCCCAAACCTCGCAAGCAGCAAAGGCCCCCGGGTTCGGCGAAACGCTTGAACGTAGCGTCCCCAACAGCATTTTCGATTCCATGGCGCGTGGCGATGTTTTGCAAATTGTTGTGTTCTGCCTGCTATTCGGCATCGCGGCGAATGCGATTGGCGAAAAAGCGAGGCCGGTTCTTAGCCTGGCCGAATCGTTGTCAGCCGTTGCCTTCCGCTATACCCACTTCGTGATGTGTCTGGCCCCTCCGGCGGTGTTTTGCGCCATGGCTGCAACCGTTGGAGAAAACGGTTTCGGCGTGTTATCGGCGTTGGGCAAACTGGTTGCGACGGCCTATGTCACCCAGGCTCTTTATGCAATCCTTGTGTTGGGCGGAGTCCTCGTTCTATTTCGTGTGCCTGTTCGACGATTCGTTGATGCGGCCAAAGAACCGTTTTTCATCGCGTTCGGCACCACCTCCAGCGCCGCCGCGCTTCCCAAGGCGCTTGAAAACATGGCGGAGTTCGGCGTGCCGAAGCAAGTGCTCGGGCTAGTCATGCCGCTGGGGCTCAGTTTCAATCTGGCCGGCAGCACCCTTCACTTGGCGATGGCTACTTTGTTTGTAGCCCAAGCCGCTGGCATGCATCTAAGCTTCACTTCGCAAGCTATGATCTTGTTGACGCTGAAGCTAACCAGCAAAGGCGTAGCGGGCATTCCCCGCGCCAACTTCATCGTGCTGTCCGCTTTGTTTCCCGCTTACGGAATTCCCATGGAAGGTTTACCTGTCCTGCTCGGCGTAGACGCGGTCATCGACATGATTCGTACCGGCGTGAATATCCTTGGCCATTGCGTCGCCCCCGTCGTGATTACTCGTTGGGAAGGCCAACCATTTTCATTTGAGGTTCACAATCTGGACGCTAAGCGGTGATCGAAGTTGACGATGAGGGCAAATTTCAGACCTCTTTTTTTGCCTATTTGACGGTGGTAATCTCAGAGCGGTGGCGCCTATCTCCATCCAAGAAGCATTATCATGGAATTCATGCCCATAGTTCGTAACCTAGCCGTACCCTTCGCCCTGTGCGCGACCCTTCTTATGCCAGAAACCACTTCCGCCGCTCCCGCCAAAGGTAAGTTCCTCGTTTACGTTGGGACCTATACAAAAGACAAAAGCAAAGGCATCTACGCCTATCAGTTCGATGCCGCCACTGGCGACTTAAAGGAGCTCGGCCTTGCCGCCGCAGTGGATAACCCCTCGTTCGTGAACCTCCACCCCAATGGAAGGTTTCTATACGCGGTGAGCGAAAGTTCGCCCACCGCGGAAAAACGCGATGGGTTCGTCACGGCGTATTCCATCGACAAGGCCTCCGGCAAACTGACCAAACTGAATGACGTTAAGTCCGGCGGTGGCGGCCCCTGCCATTTGGTTGTCGATAAAACCGGCAAGGCGTTGTTGGTCGCCAACTACGGCACCGGCAGTGTGGCCTCCTTCCCCATCAATGCCGACGGATCCCTGAAGCCCGCCGCCTCAGTGATCCAACACAAGGGTTCAAGCGCGGACAAGCAGCGCCAAACGGGCCCACACGCGCATTCCGTGAATCTTTCCAAAGATAACCGCTTCCTCATCGTTGGCGATTTAGGGCTGGATCAGGTGATGATCTACAAGCTGGATGCCGCCAATGCCACAATCACTCCCAACGATCCGCCCTTCGCCAAAGTCGCCCCAGGCAGCGGTCCCAGGCATTTCAATTTTCACCCTAACGGCAAGTACGGCTACGTCATCAACGAAATGGCTCTAACCGTGACGGCGTTTCAATGGAACGGAAAGAACGGTTCACTCAAAGAGATTCAAACCATTTCCACGCTGCCTCAGGACGCAGATCGTAAGGGCGCATCCACCGCGGAAATTCTCGTGCATCCTTCCGGCAAGTGGCTATACGGTTCCAACCGTGGACACAATACCATCGCACTATTCAACATCAATCAAGCCGATGGCAAGTTGACAGCTGTCGATCACACTTCCACCCAAGGAAAAATTCCACGCAACTTCCGCATCGATCCGACCGGCAATTACCTGTTCGCCGGAAATCAAAACACCGACAACATGGTGCTGTTCCGCATCGACCAGACCAACGGAAAACTGACGCCCATGGGCAAGCAAGTGGAAGTGGGCGCCCCCGTTTCCATACGCTTCCTCGCCTTGAAGAAATAAGTGCGGCCGCTGAAAGCAGTTCTGGCGTTCGTGGCGGCCTCTGCTTCCGCGCAACCCATTGTTGTGGATCACGTAACTTACGTGGATCCACGCTCTGGGCAACTGCAGTCAAATCAAACTCTGATCTTAGAAAATGGTGCCCTTCGTCGCGGTGCCGCCATTCCTGTGATTGCCCGCCGCGTGGATGGCCGTGGTAAGTTCGCCATCCCGGGTTTGTGGGACATGCACGCTCACATCGGTGACTTGCCCTCGGGCTGGGAGGAATTGTTCCTTACAAACGGCGTCATTGGGATTCGGGAAATGGCGGCCAACCAGCAGCATTGGGCGCCCCAGGTGCAGCACAAGAAACGGAACGTCGCACCCTATCTGGTTCACACCATCGGTTCCATTGATCGCGACGGCCCACAGGCGGTGCCCAATGCCGCCGCCGCTCCATCTCTGGTGGCCCGACTGGCTAAGCAAGGCGTTGATTTCCTCAAGGTGTACAATGCGCTGACCCGCGAATCCTACTTCGCCCTTGCCGGTGAAGCCCACCGCCACGATCTCCCTTTAACCGGACACCTACCCGACGCGATAACAGCCATTGAAGCCGCCGGAGCCGGCCAAAAATCTATTGAGCACATGGACAACATTCTGCTTGCCTGCTCAAGGAACGAAGCGGGCTATCGCGAAATCTTCGTCAGAGGACAAGGATTAACGCGTCCTCAAGTGTTGGAGACTTACGATCCGGCCAAGGCTGAGGCCCTCGCTGACGCATTTGTCCGCTCCGGCACATGGGTCGCGCCAACTCTGATTCAGCAGCGCGGTGACACCCTTGACCAATCAATCCTCAACGACCCGAATCTACAATACATGGAGCGCGGCTGGCTAACGGAGTGGAAGACCGGGCTCAGCGTCTTGCGTGACCTCAAGTTCGAGCGTCGTTGGTTCGACAAGCATCGAGAGATTCTCCAGATATTTAATCGCAAAGGGGTCCGCATCCTTGCTGGAACTGATTCCCCGGCCCCCTTCTGTGTCCCGGGTTTTTCCCTGCACGACGAATTGGAGTTGCTGGTTAGCTCCGGGCTCACCTCTCGCGCCGCGCTCGCCGCAGCCGCGGTAAACGTCGACGACTTCTTCGGTAGGCCGCATCCGCCAACGCTCGTCCTGCTCAACGGAAATCCGCTCACCGACATCCGCAACACCCGTAAGATTGAAACCGTCATCGCCGACGGCCGTATCCTCCTCCGCAAGGATCTGGACGTCATGCTCGCCAACACAAAAAGGAGGGTGCTTGCTTCAAAATAAGGTTGCCCTAATCACAGGTGCGGGGCGGGGCATAGGCAGAGCCACGGCAATCGCGTTTGCCCAGGCCGGCGCAGACCTTGCGTTACTGGCCCGCACCAAAGATCAGCTAATAGAAGCAGCCAGCCTCGTTCAGCAGGCGGGCCGCCAAGCCCTTGTAATTCCCTCCGACGTCACCGACGATCCCAACCGTGCAATTCAAGCCGTCAGGGAGAGGTTCGGAAGGCTCGATATTCTGGTGAACAACGCGGGACAAGCCGGTCCAATTGGCCCGGTTGCAACAACCAACATTGAGGATTGGCGCCGTTGCGTGGAGGTAAATCTATTGGCCCCCGTGGCAATGTGCCAAGCCGCCCTCAGCCTCATGTCCCAAGGCCGCATCATCAACGTGTCCAGCGGCGCGGGAACATTCGCGATTCCCTATTTCTCCGCCTACGTAACCAGTAAGTGCGCATTAATCCGTTTCTCCGAAGTACTAGCGAAGGAGGTCGAAGCGCAAGGCATTAAAGTGTTCGCCATTGAACCGGGTACGGTCCGCACCGACCTTCTCGAAAAAACGCGCGCCTCGAACGAAGCCAAACAATGGCTGCCTCTTCTCGATCAGTTAGTCGACCAGCACCTGGACATTCCTGTGGAACAAGCCGCCCAGTTCATCCTGAAGCTTGCGTCCGGCCAAGCCGACGAATTCAGCGGCCGCTTCGCGATGGTGGACGGCCGCTCCGGTACCCTAACCTTCACCGCCGCCTAATCCCAGAATCAAATTCTCCAGGATTCTAGAAAAGAGTCTCCAGGATAAAAACACCAATCTTCAGTATTTGCAAAAGGAAAAGTGGGGCAGACCCCCAGGTCTGCGGCTGGCCCCCTGGCCAGCCTCTCCCGGTATTGGAGAAAAATTGCCGAAGTGGGTCAATCTACCGGCCCGAAATTCTTGAGTACCTCGAATTACCCTCACAACGTTCCGGCACAGGCGCGCAGTTAGGCTATTCCGTGTCCGCTCTGCGCGGCTAAGTCCTCGAGCTTCTTTTCAACGTCAGGGATAAAATGTACTTCCATGTTCGATCTCCTGCTTCTTCTTCAACCCTGGCGGATGTAGGGCTTTCTGTCACGTTTGCCCAAGGGCCGGCGCTGCCGTCAATCCAAGGCCGCCGCAATCGCCATCTCCACAAACGCATTCTTCTCATCGCTCCCACCCTCGCGATGAATCATGAAAATCCCAATCATGTCTCGCTTCGGATCGATGAAATAAAACGTGCCATACCTGCCCCCGTGTCCATGGCTGCCAATAGACATCAGCTGCGCTTCCCCAGCCGGATCCTTCACTACATACACCCCAAGCCCCCACCCATTGCCTGGACCATTTGTCCGCAAATCGCCAGTATGATTCGTGGTCATCACCGCCACCGACGCCTTCGACAACAACCGGACGCCATTCAGTTCCCCGCCATTCAGCATCAATTGATACAACCGGAACAAATCACTAACGGTGGAATAAAGGCCACCTTCAGGCAATGGATATTTGGCATTCTCCCGAAACTTCATCACGCCTTCACCCAGCGGATCAGAGGTATACTTCAGCGGCCTCCCATCCTTCAAAATGTAAGCCGTCGGCACGCGATGAAACTTTTCCTTGGGTGGATAGATAAAGGTATCTTCCATGTTCAGCGGCCTGAAAATCTTCGCATCCAGATACTTCTCAAACGGCATGCCTGAAATCACTTCAATGATCCGCGCCAAGCCAGCAACGCCCATGTTGCTGTAAGACCATTTCGTGCCCGGCTGAAACAGCAGTGGCTGTTGTGAAGCCACCAGCACCACCTCGGCCAAACTCTTGTGCAATGCGCCATGCAACTCGCCAATCCCCGGCGGCGGATTCTGCAACATGCCCGACGTATGCGTCATCAAGTCCCGAATCTGCACCGGCCGCACCGGCTTCACCAACCGCACACTCTTATCCGCGTCCGCTTCGCCCACCATCTGCCCACGAAACTCCGGCAAATACTTTTCCACGGGATCAGAAATGGCAAGCAGCCCCTGCTCAGCCAACATCATGATGGCCACGCACACAACCGGCTTTGTCATCGAATGCAATTGAAAAATGGCGTCCGTTTTCATCGGCTGCTTGGTCTCAATGTCCGTATAGCCCACCGCGTCAATCGCCGCCACTTGTCCATGCCGGGCCACCAAAGCGACAAAGCCCGCTGCCGTACCCTTTTCAACGAACGCCCTCAGCCTCTGCGGAATCATCGCTAGGCGGGCGGCATCCATTCCAGTCTTCGAACCATCTTTAACCACCGGCGGAGGCGAGGCTGCGGGGCAAAGTAACGACAAGGTAACAACGATTGAAATCAAGCGCATGGGTTATATTCTATTACCTTCACCCAACCCGCTGGGGCATATGCCCCAATTCAGGTCAGAGCCTGTCGTAACTTTACACAAACTCAAGAGTTTACGATTGGCGCAACACTTGCAATTGTAAGGGCATGAAAGGTTTTGGAATTCACTTCGAGTTTGGACACGGGAGGCCGTATATGGCAAAGAGACGTTTCATCGCCGCTGCTGCGATCATTATGTTGGGAATGCCACTCACGCTGAAGGCCGATGCGGTCGCCGGAAAGGCGGCTTTCGACAAGTCCTGCAAGTCTTGTCATGCGGTCGACGGCAAAGGGAACCCAGCTATCGCGAAGGCTTTGAAAGTTGAGCTCCGGCCTCTCGGGTCCAAGGAAGTGCAAGCGAAGCCCGACGCCGAAATCAGCAAGAACATCACCGAGGGCATTGGCAAAATGAAGGGCATCAAGAGCCTTGCCGCCCCCGATGTGAAATCCGTGGTTGAATATGTCCGGACGTTAAAGAATTAAGAGTGCGAGCGCCTCCCATGCCCAATCAGGCAAATGGGCCAGAACAAAGAGGATTGGCTTCGCGAATTCTTCCCATCCTCCTTTTTTCCGACAATTGGCTGAGCCGCATCGGAATCGTTCTCGTCACCAGCGCAACGGTATTTTGGTTATGGATGCTGGGCCAAGGCGGTTCAGGCGCTGGCTACGCAGGTATCCTCCAATTCGTTCTTCTCCCGGTAGCGTTCTTCATTGGCCTCGCGCTGATCCCCGCCGGCGTCGCCCTCGACCGGAGGCAGCGTCCACAAGACGCTCCGGGAGTCGCCTTTTCCTGGAAGAGCGAAGCCGCGAAGAAGTTACTTCTTTTCGTCGGCTCCGTTACAGTTATCAATGTCATCCTCGGTGGAACCTTCAGCTATCAGGCCGTTCACTACATGGAAGGAAATGAGTTCTGCGGAACGGCTTGCCATAGCGTAATGAGCCCTGAGTTCACCGCGTACAAGGACACCGCCACGCACTCCCACGTCGAATGCGTGGCCTGCCATGTCGGCCCCGGCGCCGCAAATTTCGTGCAGGCAAAACTGAACGGCACGCGGCAGTTGTTGATGATCACCACGGGCAAATACGCCCGGCCAATTCCCGAACCAATCGACCGCATGCATGACACGAAAGAAACATGCGGTGCTTGCCATTCTACTGGCGTCGAGTCCCCCGATAAGTTGCGTGTTCTCTCGAAATTCTCCGACGACAACCAATTAACCAAGACTGTTCTGATGATGAAAATCGGCGGAGCGAAGTCAGGTAAAGGAATTCACGGCGCCCATATGGGTGGCGGCGTGAACATTCGCTATGCCTCAACCGCCGATCGTGCTTCCTTTCCCTGGGTGTCACGCACCAAGGCAGGCGTAACGGATGAGTACTTTGCCCCAGGCAAGAATAAAGATTCCCTCGCCGGACTTGTTCTAAAAGATATGTCGTGCCTCGATTGCCACAATCGGCCCAGTCATCGTTTTGAATTGCCGGATCGCGCCGTCGATCAAGCCATGCTTGACGGCAGCATTCCTACCTCTCTTGTCTCCATCAAGAAAAATGCCGTGGATCTGCTTAAGAAGGAATACAGTCAGCCTGAACAGGAAATCACCTCGGCTCTACAGAATCAGTACGCGCAACAAAAAACGGAGGCCGCCGCTGCTGCGAAAACATTGGCTGCTATCTACACCCGCAATGTGTTTCCGCAAATGAAAATCACTTGGGGTACCTATCCCAATCATCTCGGTCATACCGATTCGCCAGGATGCTTCCGATGCCATGGGTCAGATCTGGCTGGCGCGAATGGTAAGCAGATTGCACAGGATTGTGGCAGTTGCCATCAGATGCTTGCGGTGGATGAAGCATCGCCGAAAATTCTTGAAGACCTCGGCACAGGACAGTGACATATTATGAAACGCATCTCTTTCCGTACTCGAATTCTGGTTGGCCTGGTGGCCGCCGCAGTGGTACTCGGAGGAGCCTCTGCGGCGAATCGTAAGCATGTGTTTTCAGCCCGCGAGAAGGCGTTCTTCGCCGATGAGCGTACGCTCAACTTCGTAAGGCCAGGTCTCAATTTGAAAGTCACGGCAGCGTCCATCGCAGTTGACGGAACCATCAGCGCCACGGTGCGCATTACCGATCCTCAAGGCATTCCCCTCGACCGCGAAGGCATCAACACTCCCGGCGTCGTGGCGCTTAGCTTTATCGCTGCATACATACCCGGCGGCAAAACGCAGTACGTAGCCTATACCACTAGAACTCAAGTCAGCAACATTACGAAAGCTTCCGCCATTCAAGCAGGCGCCGACGCTGGTGGCCGCTTCACCAAGACCGCCGAAGGCGAATACGTTTACACGTTCGGCACTAAGGCTCCGGCGAATTTTGAGTCAAGATCCACCCATACCATCGGCGTCTACTCTTCAAGAAACCTCGTCGCTTTTGACCTCGGGACCAATTTCGCCAGCACCACCTTCGATTTCATTCCCAGCGGGGGCACCGTCACTACGGTTCGCGATGTCATTAAGTCGGCCTCCTGCAACCGTTGCCACGGCGAAATCAACGCCCACGGCGGCGCTCGCCGCGGCATTGAAATGTGCGTGCTGTGCCA
The DNA here is from genome assembly GCA_025350695.1 of Acidobacteriota bacterium. GTDB lineage: Bacteria > Acidobacteriota > Terriglobia > Bryobacterales > Bryobacteraceae > JANXSF01. Next base: position 5,505 of record JANXXI010000009.1, on the reverse strand, counting down.
CACTCCGCAAACAACCGATCCGGACACCGGCAACACCGTGGATCTCGCCGTGATGGCCCACAAGATCCATGCCGGACGAGATTTGCCCAGCGTGAAGGCCGGCGGAAAGTATCAGATCATCGGGTTCAACAATACCGTCGCTGATTATTCCAAGGTCGGCTTTCCCGCCGATGCCCGTAATTGCACCGTGTGCCATGCCCAAACAGGTCCTGCCGTCGGAACCAATGCCATGCGCCTGTATGCGCCCAACAAAGCTGCGTGCGGATCCTGTCATGACGATCTCGATTTCGCCGCCGGTAAAGGGCATCTCGCCGTCACCGATGCCCAGTGCTCGCAATGCCATTTGCCCGACGGCAAGGAATTCGATATCTCGATCAAAGGTTCGCACACCATCCCCGAATTCTCGACGCAACTGCCTGGCGCCAAGCTCGAAATCGTGGATATTAAAGATGCGCTCGCCGGAAAAAAGCCAATCGTAACCTTTGCCGTCAAGGACGGTTCGGGAAATCCAATCAAGCCCGTCGACATGACTTCTTTGAACCTGATCATCGGCGGCGACACCAAAGACTACAACACCTACTGGAGCGAAACGGCGCGCGCCGCGGTTATGGGCGCTGATGGCCGGGCCAGCTATACGTTTACCCGTGGCCTACCAGATGATGCTACGGGAACCTTTACCTTGCTCATGACAGGCTACCGCACCATCAAGGTAGGCAAGATCGACAATTCAACCATCGACGCACGAGACGCGGGTTTAAACGTGTTGAAGAGCTTCTCGGTCGATAACTCCCCTCTCTCTGTTCGGCGAAAGGTTGTGGATACGGCAAAGTGTAACGCATGCCACTTCCAACTCGCACCGCATGGCCGCAGCCGCAATCAAGTGGAGGCTTGCGGAATCTGTCACAACCCAACCATGACGGATGCCGCCCGGCGCACCCCCGCGCAACTCCCGGCCGAAGGCATCCAATTCGGAATGATGGTGCATAGAATCCACGCAGGCAAGCAACAGATTCGCCCCTACTGGATCGCCGCCCCAGCCAACTCTTTCAACGACGTTGGCTTCCCCAACGAGTTGAACAACTGCGCGGCATGTCACGTCAACGGGTCCGAGAATCTGCCCCTTGCAGACACCGATCTCAACGTGGTCGATCCATCCGGTTGGATCAAGAACGCCGGCCCCGCATCCGCCGTTTGTTCGGGTTGCCACGTTTCAAAGACTGCCGCCTCGCACTTCTTGCTAAACACCTCAATGCTTGGCGAAGCCTGCGGGGTTTGTCACGGAGTCAAAGGCGACTTCTCAGTGGCCAAGGTGCATGCAAAGTGAAATGGTCCACTTTAGTTGCGGTATTCCTTATCTCGTATTCTGCCCAGGGGCAGGATGCCAAGTGGGAGACATGCGCCACTTGTCACGAAGATATAGTCAAGGCCTTCGCCCGTAACCGCCACGCGAATGCGAAGCAAGGCTGCGACTCCTGCCACGGCAATACTGCAAAGCACGCTGAAACTGCCGATCCAGCGGAGATTCGCAATCCCCGCAAACTGGCCCCCTCAGCTGGTGAAGCCGTCTGCCTCAGCTGCCACAAGAATAGCCCCAGCCAAATCGGCCGCGTTCGTTCCGGTCATGGCAAAGGGCAAGTGGCCTGTTTCAGTTGCCACAGCGTTCACACTCCCGCCCCACAGGCATCCTCCGTCGCGAAGAATGAAAAATGCTTCGCTTGCCATGCCGATGCCCGCTCGCAATTTGCCAAGCCTTTCGCCCATAAGGTTCTTCAAGGGCAAGTGAACTGTACCGATTGCCACAATCCTCATGGCTCCTTCAATGGCAAAGCAGTGGCATCTGCACCCCGGCACGGATCGAACGAACCAAGTTGCTACAAGTGCCATACCGATAAACGTGGGCCGTTCCGCTTTGAGCACTCTCCGGTGCGAACCGAAGACTGCGCCACCTGTCACGAATCACACGGTTCCGTGAATCCACGCATGCTAACCCGGCGCGACGTATCGACTCAGTGTCTCGAATGCCACGCCGCGCTTCCGGTCAACACCGCCGCGCGGCACGTGCAAGGCGGTTTGCCACCGGCATTTCATAACTTGCGGGACCCTTTCTACAGCAACTGCACAGTGTGCCATACGAAGATCCACGGCTCACATGTGAATAGGGACTTCCTCAAATGAGAACACTTCTATTCACACTCATTCTGCCTGCGGCCATTTCGATGGCCCAGGAAACCAAACCGGCCGCGGCAGCTCTGGAGCCGGCGAAGTCAGAAGCCGAAACTCCCGGACCAACAGGCAGCATCGAGCTGGGGTATCGCGCCATTCCTAACCTCTCTGGAAGCCTGCTCACCTATCGCTCCATCGTGAATCTTGGTGAAGGGCCGCGAGTGTTGGGTGCGGAAGTAGCGTTTCCAGGTGGCAAGTTCTACGACACGTTCTTCATCCGCATGAACAACTGGGGAGGCGATCCATACAACTCGGCTCGTCTACTTGCCGAAAAGCACGGCATCTACCGTTTCACCTTCGCCTATCGCAATACGGCATATTTCAATGCCCTGCCATCGTTCGCTAACCCGTTAGGTAAGTTCAATGAACGCAGCTTTGACCAGAAGCAGCGCTTCTTCGATGCTGATCTTGACCTTCTGCCTGGCAAGCGGCTAACTCCATTCTTCGGCGTCAGCCGCCAAGCGGCCCGAGGGTCTGGCGTCAGCCCCATCGTCTTCGACGCAAACAGCTATGCGGCGGCAACCCAGGTTGACTATGCCTACACAACAGGCCGCGCTGGTTTGCGTCTTTCTCTCGAACGATTCCACGTCACCTTCGAACATGCCGAAGCCAAGTTCCATGACGACCAGACCTTGACCATCGACACGCGCAATACAGGGAACCGCACGACCTCCTATCTTGGTCAGATTCTATTTGTAGGAAATGGAAAAGATGAATACGCGATCGAGGGACGCAATAGCACCACGGGCGTTCACTTCACCGCTGCAATGACCAACTGGCTGGACCTTTCGGGCCAGTTCTATTACACGCGACCCAGCACAAAAGTTCGTTTTTCTGAAAACGTAACTGGCCTGTTCATTCTTCTCGACCAGCTTCGTTTCACCACAGGCATCCAATCCTTCACACAGAACGAATTGGCCCAACCCCGCACCTCCGGGAACGCCGCTGCCGAATTACGGCCCTTCAAACGACTGCGCATCATTGAATCCATTAGCACGGATAAGCTGAACAATAACGTCGCGGTTCCCGTCACTTGGAACTACAACGAACAACGCCTCGAAGGTTTTCTCGATTTGACTAACTGGCTTACTTTGAGGGCTGGCCACAAGTACACCTGGGGCGAATCATTCATGCCTCGCGGCCAATTGGATCAGGCGCAGGGTTCAGAGCGCGCTCAACTCCGCAGGCAGTCCTTCATTGGCGGCGTCGTTGTAAGGCCAGTGAAGAACTTCACGATCAATGCCGATACGGAAGTGGCCACTGGCGATCGGGCTTGGTTCCGAACCACGCTGACTGATTTTGATTCTCTCCGGATTCGCGCCCGCTACCAGCTGAATGCCAAGTGGATGGCTGCCGGTAATTTCGTTCGCATCCACGGCAGTAATCCTTCGTGGGCCGGCAACTACGCCTACGCCAATACGGCAGGTGGCGTCTCGCTCCACTTCACGCCCTCAACTCGTTGGTCAGCGCTCGCGGAATACACTAGAGGCGCCCTGTTCAGCGATATCCAGTTCCGCGACCCGTCCACTTTCGGTGCGCTCCGTTCGCTCTATCGAGACAATTCCCACGCCGCCACATTCCTGCTAGATGCCAATCTGCACTCCCGTTTGAAACTAACAGCCGGCGGGACAATGCTCAAAACCGCGGGAACGCGCCCCACCAGTTTCTACCAGCCGCAAGGCCGTATCACTGTTCCAATGCGGAAGAACTGCGAACTATTTGGGGAATGGCGCTACTACGGCTTCGGTGAACTCTTCTACGCCCCGGAAGCCTTCCGCACCCATCAGATCACGGCTGGTATCCGCTTGATGACGGTTCCCAAGAAATAGACGACTAGCGCGCAATAGCCTTCTTCGCGTCAATCTTCACGGCGTGATACCCGCCCTGCGACTTGAAGTAAATCAATAGTCCGCCAAAAATCGCCGTCAGGATGACCGGCAGAATCGCCACATAACGGAAGGCGGCGGCAGCCCCTTCGCGATCATACCAACCGCCCATAATGGGCAGAATAAACGCCACTGCTAAGTTGCCGGTGCCGCCCATCACGGCCAGCGCCAATGGCCCGCCCTTCGGGAAACGCTCTGAAGTCATACCCAGCATCAGCGGCCAGAAGTAAGTCTTGCCGACGCCGAACAAGGTCGCCGCGAGGAATGCTTCGGTTGGCGAAGTAACGGTGCTCAGCCAATAGAGCCCGACACCCGTCAAAATTGACGAACAAAACAGAATCAGTACAGGCGAGAACTTGTGGGCTACTCCGCCAAAGAAGAACCGCAGCACGAACATCAGCCCGGCTGTATAGACCAGAATCAAAATCCCCTGCATGTTGGCCAACTTCGTCATTACCGAGCCTACCCATTGATCGGGAGCCAATTCCGACGATGCCGTCATCCACATGCAAATCCACAACAGCAGAAACATCGGCTTCATCAAATCGCTTGCCATTTCCGAATTCGATACGCCGGCCGCTACACGCTCCGTTTCCGGGAAGTTTTCATTCCAAATCATGATCGCGAAAATAACGGCTGGAACCATGATCAAGGCCAGCTTAACCTGCCAACCTATCGTCATCGTCGCAGCAGCCACACCCACAATGTCCAGCCCCATCGCCTTGGTTAACGCATACGACGCCAATCCACCCACGATCAGCCCGCCCGGCCACCATGCGTGCAGCAAGTTCATACGATGTGTTTTATCGTTGGGGAACATCGTAGCCACTAGTGGGTTGATCACGCCTTCCACAAGGCCCTGCGCCAATCCCAGAGTGAGCATTGCCCCATAAAGAATTATGAATGGAGTATCCGTGAACCCCATCGGTCCGGTCGGCCTGGGAGCGAAGATGATTGCCAGCACTGCAATAATATAGAAGGCTGCTGACGTCAACAGCAATCGTCGCATGCCCAGCATATCCACCAGCGAACCGCCAATGAAAATCGACAAGGTGAAGCCCCAGAATGCGGGGCTCAGAATGAGCCCGATCTGCTCCTTGGTTAAATGAAAATCAGCTCCGAGGGAGTCTAAAATATCGCCCCGAATCGAAAAGACCATGGAGGTCGTGACCAGCGCGACGCAACTGGCGATGAATAGCTTCTTGGTGTTCATGCTCATGGCAGTATACAACAACAGCCCTGGGCATGATTCAAATAGTCTTGTCTCATGCAAGAAGAGCCTGGAGCGGAGGTCGATTCTCACACAAGAAGAGCCTGAAGGGGCAAGGTGTCGGAAGCTGGGGATTGATCATCAGCATGAAAGGTGGAGAGAAGCTAAGCCTGGAGAAAATCCAGG
>JANXXI010000390.1 GCA_025350695.1 Acidobacteriota bacterium | reverse complement strand
ACGCATGCTTGCCGCAACCTCACTTTGGTTCAGCCGTTGGGGGTGAAGTGAAACTGCCCCCGGTCGGTGGCCGTGGAGGATTCTTTGTGGACTGGATTCTTGCTCTCGTGAATGATGCGGGAGAGCTTGAGGACTTCGTGGCTGTTGAAGTTCAATCCATTGATACAACGGGAAACTATAGACAGGAGAGGAATTCGTACCTCAAGGATGAGGTTTTCACCGGAAGCAGCAAAGCAGGAATCAATTGGGAAAACGTGAACAAGCGTATTCTTCCTCAACTGATCTACAAGGGCCACGTACTTCGGCGGGAGGTGTTGTGCAAATCTGGATTGTTCTTCATTTGCCCAACACCTGTCTACGAACGGATCGCACAGAGAGTGGGCGGTAAACTTACGTCGTATCCCGCCCCGGCTTCAGGGACGCTGACTTTTCGCTGGTACGACATCGGCCCTGAAGTGTCTGACGGAGCCAGGCGAGACCTCAATTTCCAGGGTCAGTTCACAACCACCGTGGAACAAGTGGCCTATGCGTTTCTTTCACCGGGGAACATGCCGCCTGAAGGTTCCTATGCAAAGGCAATTAAGGCCAAACTTAAATCGCTAGGAGTGTGAAGCTTGGATAGATTCACGCCGGAACAGCGAAGCCAGAACATGAGCCGAATCCGAAGCAAGGATACGGCTCCTGAAATGAGCGTGCGTCGGCTTGTTCATGGCATGGGCTTCCGTTACAGACTGCACGTCCATAAGCTCCCCGGCAGACCGGACCTGGTGTTTCCTAAACTGAAGAAAATCATCCAAGTCCACGGCTGTTTTTTCCATCAACATGAAGGCTGTAAGGCCGCTCATGTCCGGCTGTCTCGAACGAACTACTGGCTCCCAAAGCTAGAACGAAACAAGCAACGGGATGTCGAAACCGAAAAGAACCTCCGGGAGAGAGGGTGGGATGTACTGACGCTTTGGGGATGTGAAGTGAAGGATGCCGACACCCTTTGGGGACGACTCCGAATGTTCCTCAGCGGCAACTCTTGGAAACCGGTGAAGGTTCCGTAGCCCATGCGATTGGCGGGGACTTGCAGGCAGTACTCAAAAAAGGCAATGAGCCAACTGACACGGCTTTTCCTTATACTTCAAGTGCCCGTACCAAGCAAAAGTCATAAAAATATTGGAAGCGATAAGCAATAGAACGGTCCACATGACTTAACCCATTATGCGATGCTGGTTTCCGATGTGGCTAATCTTGATCGTTTTGTTTACGCGCCAACCCTGTGCCCAGCATGGGGCAGACCTTGATTTTCTGCCTGCGATGCCAGCCCAAGCGAGTTCCTTCCTAGTATTTGGAGACACCGCTTATGGAACTCTTGCCGAAGATGCCCGCAGGCAACGAGAGAGCAAGAGCACGATTCCGCTGAAGGGTTGGGTGCAAGGTGGGTTGATGGAAACGAAATTTAATGCGTTGGCTATGCGATGACATTTAGTATTCTGGTGGGATCTTATGAATCGCCGACAATTCCTGACAACACTTGGCGCGGGATTATCCGCACAGTCCGTCCAAGCCGCGACCCGTCCGAATGTTTTGTTCATCGCCGTTGACGATTTGAACGATTGGATTGGATGCCTGGGCGGGCATCCGCAGACCAAGACTCCAAACTTTGACCGGCTAGCCGCGCGCGGAGTACTCTTTACGAATACCCATTGCGCCGCGCCGTTGTGCAATCCTTCGAGAGCCGCGCTGATGACGGGAATTACCCCGGCGACGTCGGGCGTGTACGAGAATAATCAACCGTGGCGAAAAGCGCCTGCGCTGGCCAAGGCTGTCACCATTCCGCAGCATTTCCGGGCAAATGGGTACAAGGCGATTGGCAGCGGCAAGACCTATCACGACGCGTTTCCCGATCCCCAAAGCTGGGATGAGTATTTCCCCGCGCTCGATCGCCAAAAGCCGCCGGATCCAAGGCCAGCCAAAACCCCTGCGAACGGCATCCCGAACACGGCGCACTTTGACTGGGGGCCTCTGGGGCCGGATGCCAAGGACAGTGACATGGGCGACAGCAAGGTGACCGATTGGGTGATTGGTCAAATGTCGAAGCAGCATGACAAGCCTCTATTTCTGGCTTGCGGCCTGTTCCGGCCTCATCTGCCCTGGTACGTGCCTAAGAAATATTTCGACATGCACCCTGTGGACAAAATTGAATTGCCCAGCGTGAAGGCCGATGATTTGGACGACGTGCCTCCGATTGGTGTGGCGATGGCTAAACCTAACGGCGACCACAAGAAGGTCATCGACCATAATCAATGGAAGCAGGCTGTGCAAGGCTATCTGGCATCCATCAGTTTCTGCGATGCGATGCTGGGGCGTGTGCTCGATGCCTTTGATAAAAGCCCGCTTGCAAAGAATACGATCGTCATGCTGTGGAGCGACCATGGCTGGCACTTGGGTGAAAAGCTGCACTGGCGCAAATTTAGTTTGTGGGAAGAGGCAACGCACAATGTATTTATGGTCACTGCTCCCGGAGTGACCAAGCCTGCCGGACGTTGCGATAGAACCGTCAGCTTGATGGACGTCTATCCGACGTTGATTGATTTGTGCGGCCTAAAGCAAAAACCGGGGCTGGAAGGTAAGAGTTTGCTTCCCTTACTGAAAGATCCGAAAGCGAAATGGGACCGGCCCGCTGTGACTACCTTCCGCAAGGGAAATCATGGCGTGCGCAGCGAGCGGTGGCGTTATATTCGTTACAACGACGGGACCGAGGAATTGTACGATCACAACGTGGATCCCATGGAGTGGACCAATCTGGCGTCGAAACCAGAATCAGCGGCGGTGAAAAAAGAGCTGGCCAAATGGTTACCCAAGTTGAATGCGGAACCGTCGCTTGCCGTGAAAGGCGCAGGGGAAGAGAATTAGGGTAACCCTCGCTTTCGGCTGATTACTTCTGAATCAGTACGGGGATGTTGTATGCGGGTGTTGTTAATGCGTCGAGCGTCACTGTCATTGGCAACACGCCACTATTCAATTCGCTCTTAAGGAAGAACTGAACTTGTACCGCCGAGCCAAAGGGTGCAATGCCGACAGGCTTATGTTCAATTCCGGCGATGTTGATCGTCACCTGTTTTGGTGTGCCGAAGTTTTCAGGGAGCCCCGTTATTATCATGCTTAGCTGTTCACCCAATCTGGCGGGGCGATTGGCATCGACCGGGAAGCCAGGTCCGGCAAGTAGCGAGGTGATCTGCGTCAGAGGCGCAATTGTAAGGATGATGGATTGACTGGAATCGCCATTGTATTGCAATCTCGCGAGCGCCGGACCATTAGACAGGTTCGCCGGAACGGTGAAGGTAATCGACCCACCAAGCACCGCGACTGGGGAAACTTGCACGTTGCCGATAAACAGACTGGGATTGGTGGCGTTGTCCGGCAGATTAACCACGTTCAACGTTCCAGGGGCGCCTGCTTGGTAAGCCTGTACATTGCCGGGGACGGATATCGTCAACTGCTTGGGATTTGGCCCAGCCACTGTTAGCCCTTGGGCTTGGACGAAGTTTTTCAGGCCAGTTGTGAGACGCAAAGCATAAACGCCGGGTTGGGCTCCGGCGGCGACGGAAACTTGTATCAGCAGCCGATTGGGGTTCACTACGTAGATCTTCTTCACGAATAGATCCGTGCTTGAAAATCCGGCCGTTACGTTTGCATCGAACCCGGCGTTGATTCCGTCAACCTGAATCACTGAATCAGACCCGGCGGGCAGGGAAGTGTTCGCCACGACAATTGAGGAATTATCGACGCCATCAAACGCGTACAAGACTGGGGATTGAACAAAGAGGGAACTCTGCCCGTCCAGGTTGGCCGCCGTTACCCAACTCTTTGAACCGCCAGGTGCGTTAGGTGTTGCGATAATCAACCGGCCTTGGTCATCGATCGATTTGTTAGTGGCGGTGAAGCCATCGAACAGAATCTTAGTTTCGAGAGAAAGATTCGTGCCGGCCACTAAGATCACGCTTGATCCGCTGCTAGCATCTGTTCCGGTTGTTAACGCGGTGATTGAAGGCGGGGGGCGCAACACAATATGCAAGCCATTAGGAAGAACGAATATTTCCCCGTTCCGATTGAATATCAGGTGATCGGTTCCTTCCGAAAGGAACGATGGACGGGGCAGCCAATCCACTTGCATATAATCGGCCGTGACAGCTTTCAAACTTCCTGCCGCCAAGCCTTCCCCAAACGGAGCTATCTGCAGACCAGCGGGTTGACCATTCTGAAGGACCCCGTCTCCCCGCACGTAGGAGAAATTGCGATTGCCGGGAAGGCTGAGATATTCCGGAGTCAGGGAATAAGTTGTGATAAATGCTGGCCGCACCAGTATTTGGCCAGGATAGCTGTAGGTTTGGATGTCGTAAAGCGTGATGACTGAACGTCTTTGTACGCTAAAATTCCAGTTATCTTTCACTTCTCCTGGCGCCACATTAGTTGGCGGGAGTGTGGCCGAAAGCGACTTCAAGCCCAGAAAGAATACGGAATCGAAGACAGCATTAAGATCAAACTCACGATTCGCGTTGTCTTTTGGGAGCACCAAATTAATAGTTGGTGGCGGCATGCTAGCGTAAAGGTTATAAGAACCTTGGGGTATGCCGTCAATGCGGTAGGTTCCATCAGGATTCGTGAAAGTGCTGATAGCTGGCCCTTTGGCGACAATAGCCGTCACGCTTGCCAAGGCCACGCCTGTTCCACCGAGAGTAACTCTGCCCGCAATTGATCCGAACAGTTCCTTATACGCCTTGGTTGGGTACAGCGTCGAAATCCCCGCGACATCGTCCTTAGTAAGTGGCGCGGATTTAGAGGTAGTGCGCTGCAGATCCTGGCTCATCGCACCAGCGGCTGTGGAATGCTGCAGTCCTAACGCGTGACCGATTTCATGGACTGCGGTCTGAAAGAACAGTTCCCCCCAGGATGGACGCTGCGAGAGGTCCTTTTGTAGCGTGACCTGGGAACGCAAAATTGGCACAAAGGTTCCGATGCTCGCCGAGCCAACTTGGTCGCCGCGCACAATCGGTCCGCCGCGGCCAAACACGCCGGGTTCTAAATCGTCGAACACAATATCGATGCCAGGTGTATTCTGAGCCACTTGGCTCTGAACCGAATAGTAGCCACCGAAGCGCAGGCGGAGGTCGGAGGTCTCGACCGCATTCCAAATAGATGCCGCAGCCCGTATCTGGCTCACCACGGCGGAATAGCTATCTCCGTCGGCAAATTTAGTAGGACCTTGGTCTGAAATGAGATATGTAACTGTCTTTTCAGGCAAGGCGTTGCTATCAAACTTTTCGACAATCACATTATATGGTGCATTGCGGCTCGCATAGTGGACGAAGAAGTAATAAGCATTAGCGAATGGAGCTAACAGCAACCATCCGGCAATCAGTTTCGCCAATGTTCCTCGTTTCATCATTGGCTAGTCTTTTGCTACTCCTATTTTTTGACGCAACTCCAGTAGCGACATCCGGAACCCGTTGTCGGATTGTGGAATTAACGTCGCTCCATCGAGCAAGGCTGAGTCCGTAATCGCGCTCCGCATGATGAACTGTTTACCTGCTGCATCCTTCTGAAGAGCAAATGCACCTTGCTGCATTCCAATTACCATTAGGTGGCCCTTGGGCGATTTCCACAAAAACAGAACCATTTCGGTTCCCGCCGTTAATTTTGGCGCCCCGGCGATAGATTGGGACATACCGCTAGCGGTTCCGCCGGGGACCAAAACGTCGATGGATGTAGCCGGAGATCCCTTCAATGTTTCGGAAACTTGCAAGGAGTACTTAGTGTAAATACTTCGATTGGAGAGCATGCCAGCCCCACCAATCACGCTAGCTCTAACGATGTAAGTGGATTTGGAAATGATTTGATCCATGCTCAAGCGCTCAAGGGTTGTTGCCGAGAGGCTTGCCAAAGTCAGAATGCTGAGGAACCAGCGCCGCGTATTCATCTCACTCCTAATAGAGCAGTCTGGTTACCAAAGCTAACCAGCAATCGAATCAATAAGTTACTCCGGAATCAAGCATCGTGCCTGTGTTGCTGTGACACGCTGTTGTGCTGTGATGCCACAATAGTGTCCCGAGATCATTCTACGCCCGAATGTCCTCCTTTTCAATGGTTATGAAGCCAGGATTTCCGGTGTAGGCAGGGTCAACCGAATGCCCGTGGCATCAGCCTCGTTCGCATCAACGAATGCATGGGTTAGATCGAGCATGTGGTGCGCCTTGTCCATATCGGAGAAATCAATTCAATTGCCAATGTGTACCTTTGGGCGAAATCCAGAGCGCGCCCAACCGCTCCGGTGATCCCGTTGACCGATAGCGCCTTTAAAGCCGAGAGCAAATTGTTGCGGTACACGGTGGGCACAATGATTCGACATTCCCCTGCCGCGACCAATTCCGCGTTCATCAGCACTCGAGAAGCGCGCCCGTTGCCATCGGCGAATGGGTGAACTTCCGATATAAGGAACATCGTGAAGATTGCGCGATCCAGCGGGCTTGTCAATCCCCGGTAGATTTCGTAACCTTTGGACAGGGTGCCCTCTACCAGTTCCGGCGCCACAAATAGAGTGTATCCCGCGCGATTTGGCTCGGTCTTGAAGCGGCCTGGACCCTTGTCCGGACGACCTTCCATGATTAGAGCGTGACGTCTTTTCAGCAGCGTAATCAACTCTTCAAAACTCCGTGGCAGGCGGGACATTTCCTGTTGATCGCAGACGATTCTGTTACGTGCCAAGCACATCGTGTCCATCCGCGGTACGGCCCGCCGGGATATGGCTCCGGAATACAATATCGGCCGCCTCATCGACGGCAAATTCGGCGCCTTCAATAAAGTTGGAAAAATAAGCCTCGAAGAACGCCAGGGCAGTGCCATAGGTTGGCTTTGCAAGACGAGTCACGGGTGCGCTAGCCGAAAGCACGGTAGATAGGCGCTGGAACAGATCGAGCCGATGCGATCATACGACCGGCCAGCGGCCCGGGCAATGCCAAGTGAAGTCACAAGTCGCTCGGCGCGCGTGCCCAGTAACGCGCCGATTAAGTTATCAAGACGGCGAAACTCGGTCGGCACGTAAAGAAGCTGGGCGATAGCCCGGGCATCGTCGCGCATACGTTGCAGCGCGATTTCCCCGCTAATCCGAAGCATTTCCTCTATTCGTTGCTCAATTTCGCTGGCGGAAAGAGTGCGCGCGATGCTAACCCTAGCACGGGAGTGCTTCATGTCTTACAAGAAAGCACGGGCTGGGGAGGATATCCGCAAACCGCCAAGGAATGGCCGGTCGCTATCGAGCGGCGGCGGCCCTTTGCGCGGTCGCAGTGTTACGCCGGGTAAGGCGATATCCCTTTTGTGATCGGAGATGAGAAAAACGGAACCGTCCGACGCGGGACGATTTTCCAGCGCTGTACGATCTGCAATTAGAGCATCGGGCATGTAGGAGCCAACTAGCGGCCATAGATTTCGCTGGACGATGAGTTCCGGCGGATCGGTCATGTTGCGTGTGTAGAGACGGGAGGCGATCCTGCGCAGCTTTCAGCCTTTACTTCTCGCCCAACCTCAACGGCGAGTTCTAAAGTTGAGATAAATGCCTCGGATGTTGGAAATAAATCGGGCATTAAGGAGGACGGTGAAGCCAGTTCAGCAATGTTTCGGGAGTTAAGGGTGGGTTTATGTAGTGTTTCGGAATTTAAGAGCTACCTGAGGCGGCTGCGGAGCCGCCCGTTGGATGCTCTATCGGATGACACGAGAAACCCAGCCAACTTGCCTGCCTCGTCAATCAGCAATGAAAACACGTAGCTGTGAATGACCTGATTGCACGAAAGGGCAAAGCAGCGGACGCCTTCTTCGGTTTGTCACGATGGTACAACTTCTCTGGCCGGTGCGAATTGAGTAGATGAACCGTGCGCCCGGTAGACGGATAGGAGCAAACGGACACGCTCATCTTCGCAACCTTGTAGGTGAGCTTTGCAGATTCCGTTAGTTTCCGGATCAAATAAAAACCTGGCATGATCGCCTGCTCACATGGAGCCAACGAAGCATCGGGCCAGCACTTCTGTGTAGTTCTCCTCTTCAACCTATCCGCTTGCTTCAGCAGATCGGACTTCCAATGGAAGGACTCGTCGATCATATTCCTTCGGCGTACACCAAGTTACTGACGACGTTCACGGTGACGTTTTGCCGGGTGTTCCGTGATTCGCATAACTGGCGATGTGGTGGCGGAAGAGGTCGAGCGTGTTCGGAAATACCACGGCGCCTTACGTTTGTCTTAACGTGGGCCGCTTCAATTCAGTCTAGTAACTAAATTTAACCAAAACTAAAAAGCTGGTGGAGGCGGCGGGAATCGAACCCGCGTCCGAAATGACTTGACCTGCCAAGACTACGTGCGTAGCCAAATCTTGTTTCTCAACCACCGCCTAAAAATCTGGCAAAACAGCGGCAGTCCAGCCTGATTGATCTCGATCTCAAGCCCCAGACGGAGACTATCGACCTATCCCGCATTGATGACGCTGGTTGGATTCGGGGCGGGCCCCAAACCGGCAGCGGCTACTTAATTACTTAAGCAGCGTATGCAAACTGCGTGTTGGCAGTTGTGTTTTTCCGATCGTTTTACGGGAGCTCGGAACCCGGCACGCCTCAACAAACCAATTCCATCCCGTCGAAACCTGTTCGCCCCCTTTTGGGAAATGCTATTTAGCTTCACCGGTCTACTTCAGTCTACCACCCCAGTCAAGCATCTCTTTCGATGTGGTATCCCTACGTCTTGTATGTCTACAATACTATGATGCGAGATTCAAGGCGTGGGTTTCTAAAACGTACGATGGGTCCTCTTTGGACCGGAGCCGCTTTACTCGATCAAGCCATGCTGCGGGCCACCGCGGCCAGAGCCCAGGCTCGCACCGCAGTCCTGCCGAAACTGTTCAATATTCAAAAAGTCGCCCCTGGAGTTTACGGGGCCATCGCCACGCCACTCCCCAACTTGAATTGCAACGCGGCGATCTTTGAGAACGACAAAGATTTGCTTATTGTCGATTCCCATGCCCGCCCCAGTGCAGTGGTGTCATTGCTGCAGCAGATTCGCAAAGAGGTCTCAACCAAGCCAGTTCGCTACATCGTCAACTCGCACTTTCATTGGGATCATTCCGAAGGCAATCCGGCCTACCGGCGCCTGTTCCCGCAAGCTGAAATAATCACCTCTGACACTACCCGTAATCTGCTCCGTGAATTTGGCGCCGTTAGGGCGGCGGCCCAAGTGGAGCAGGCCACAAAGATGGTTCCAGAATACAAAAAGAGTCTGGCTGCGGCCGCCACCGCCGAGGAAAAAGCCTATTGGCAATTCATGGTGAAGGACTCCGTTGAGTTCGCCAGCGAGATGAAGGACTACAAACCCGAACTGCCCTCCATCACCATCAAATCTGATCTGGTAATCCATTACACGACCCATGATTTGCATTTGGCATTCCGCGGCAAAGGGCACACGGCTGGCGATGTGGTCGTGTATTGTCCGCAGAAGAAGGTAATTGCCACTGGGGACTTGCTGCATAGTTTTGCGCCGTTCATCGCTGACGGGTACCCGCGCTTTTGGCCGCAGACGCTTCGCGCGGTTTCCGACTTTGATTTCACGCACGTGATCGGCGGGCACGGCGGCGTTCAGGATTCAAAACTGCGCCTGCATCAGATGGCCGCATACATCGAAGATTTGACCGAAGAGGTGACCAAGCTCAAGAGACAGGGAAGGGCTGTGGCTGACGTTAAAAAGGTCATTGAGCCAGGGAAACTGAAGAGCCTATCCCGTGACGGATACGGTGACTTCCTCATGGATTCAATTGGGAAATACCGGCTGGTAAAGCCGGGAACAGTGCGGGCTACCATCCTCAGCGACGCAGTGGCTTCCAACATAGAACACGTTTACGACACAATAGACAAAGAATAATGCAGAACATGTTCGCCGCAGTGGCTGAGCCCGAGGTGGCCGAGCCAACCATCATCGAACGAGAAGAAAAGTCTCCAGGCAATCTGTTCAACGTAGTCTTGTTGAACGATGACGATCATAGCTATGAATATGTGATTGAAATGCTCATGAACTTATTCTTCAAATCTAAGAGTCAAGCGTTCCGCCACGCGCGCGAAGTAGATTCAAAGGGCCGCACGATTGTCCTCACATGCGGGAAGGACGAGGCCATCTACGGCAAAGATCAGATTCAGGGATATGGGGCTGATCCATTGATTCCAGCATCCAAGGGAAGTATGTCGGCGATTGTCGAGCCGGCGTGAGCGAATGTTGATTGATTGTCCGCGCACCAACCCATGCAGGCCGGGTTTTTGTTGCTGGGGGTGAGCGAGCTGCTCAGCGTCTCGCCCGCCGGGGCAACGCCGGTATCTCCCAACTTTCTAATACCAGCCATCCGCGAATCGGCATCACCGAAATGATCTAACTAACTTGGGCTTGGATTCGGTGTTGCGTTTAATTTGTGGGATTTCAGTATTGCGCTTATTGAGGAACTGCGAACTGGAGACGATCGATTCCACTAGGGAATCGAAGCGATACCCGTCAGCCGCTAACCGCGCTTTCATTTTATCGACGACAGGTTCGTCTGAGAGCCGATCTGTTGAGCGAATAAGACAACAGCTTGCGACTGAGGTTATCAATGTAATCGTTCTGCCGCTTCTCGCGGATGAACGTCTGAACGCGCGGAATCCACCATACCCACTGGGGAAAGTTGTTGAAGCGTCAATCGGCCGTCCGCCGAGATCTTTGCCGCTTCTCGCCTACGGGCCGGTAACTTTCCCTGGCCAGACCGACGGTGTCGAACCCGGGCATGGCAACCGGAGCACTGCGGATTCGCGCGATGCTGCGCCAGAATATCGCGCAACGGGGCGTCTGCACTCGCTTCGTCCCGCGGTAACTCCGGAACCACCGGGGGTTTGTGTCCCACCTCCAGTACCACCTATCTCGATTAGTCCGCCTGTTTCTTCTTATTCTTCTTATTCTTTTTCTTCTTCTGATTCGTATTCGCCGGCGGATTGTCTATTTTCCCACCTTGTGGATTCAATTCCGCGAGCGCTGCGCTCAGGCGCTTTCGAGCGGCTTCCGCTGCCGTCCCGCCCGAACCTTCAGCCACAAGCTTTTCCTCGAACGGAGCATTGCTCAAGTCGTACAACTCACCGCCCTGATTCAGCTTCCAACTCTTTTCCCTGACGTAGTAATTCTTGCCCAAGTGCACGTAAGCCCACGCCCGAGGATTTCCCTTCTTCCCTTGGATCTGAGGCGCAAAGCTTCTGCTGTCAAACTTGAGGCCGGTAGGCATGGGAGCGCCGGCCAACTCCGCGCACGTCGCATAGAAATCGCTGAAGTCGACCAGATCCGATAGCACCTTTCCTTTGCTTATTCCTTTGCCGCTTGCGATCATCGGAACACGCGTACCACCTTCCCACATCGATCCCTTCGCTCCGTTGACCTGCTTGCCGTTGACGGTATAGGAACGCAGGGCGGTCCCGTTATCGCCCGAAAACATGATGATTGTATCGTTCTGCAGTCCTTGTTTCTTTACCTCTGCCACAACTTTTCCAAGCATCTTGTCCATATATGCAACGTTGTCGGCGAATAGGTCTTGGCTTTCCGGAGCGGAATCTGGTGTGCGAAGTATTGGCGCATGGACGAGATGTGTTGAATAGTAGACGAAGAACGGTTTCTTTTTATTGCGGCCAATAAAGTCCACGACCGTGTCATGACAATGGTCGGGAACATACACTTCCTCCGGAAACTCCATCAGCTTTCCGTTCTTGGTATAACTTTTCTGCCAATACCAACCGCCTGCTGTTGGATCGGTAAGCCACTCGTCGAAGCCCCAATCGCCGGGTGTCTCTCCGACCTGACGCCACTTCCCTGTCATGCAAGTGGCATAGCCGGACTGCTTTAACAGCTTCGCAATTGGAAACTCGTCAACCGATTTCGCTCCGGGCCCGCCGTCGCGCCAGGATTGATTGGTAATGCCTCCAGTCCGGAATGCGTAGCGTCCCGTCATGAGCATGCAACGCGATGGCCCACACAAAGGGGCAGCAAGGCAGGTTTCAAAACGCGCGCCATTTTTGGCAAGGGCATCCACGTTAGGAGTCTTGAAACGGCTTTGGCCGCCATAGCAGCCAAAGAGGTCGATGCCCATATCGTCGGCAAGAAAAAAGATGATGTTCGGTTTCTTGGTCGCGGCATTGGCGACAGAAGCCGCCGCTGCTCCCCCGAGGGCAGTCATAAAATTGCGTCGATTGAGATTCATATCCAATTAAAGATATACCAATGATGGGTAGAACGGAAGGGCTGCGCTAGGATTACTATATGCTTCCTAAGATAAGCCGCCGGCAACTTCCGCTGGTGATGTCGGGTTTCGCCGGCGCTTCGTTCGGTGCGGCGAGGATTGAGCGCGACCGGCTGAAAAAGATGCCGGCTCGCATCGTTCCCGTAGATGGCGCACCTGATGGCCTAACGCTTGATCGACGGTGGATGGGCGATTTCTGCAAGGCTAAAATCAGCAATCATGGACGGAAGCCAATCGCGGTGAAAGAGGTTGTCCTGTTTTCCATTCCTCTGGCCTTGCCGCCGGACACCCGCATCTACGGTGAGAGCTTCCAGATGCTGTCGCAAACTTCCGGAACGATTGGCAAGCCCACTGACCTTTCCTATTCCGAGTTGAAACATTACCGGATACCTCAGCCCGAAGGAGTCACGGCGATGTCGGGCATGGTTGTGTTCGCCCCGGCCGGGGAACCGCATGTGTTGTTTGGATTCACGTCGTGCCATCGATTCATTGGACGTTTCTATTTGAAGGCTGACCAACTGGATGTGGTTGTGGACACCGAAGGGCGGACGATTGCCCCGGGCGAATCTTGGGATCTGGAAGAGTTTCTGTTTTTTCACAACCCCAGCCGGGCGGAGTTGCTCGACGGATTGGCCGATCGCATCGTCGTGAATCATCCGCCTTTGAAGTTTCCGAAACCTCCTACAGGTTGGTGTTCCTGGTATTGTTTTGGTCCGCGAGTGACGGCGAAGAATGTGCTGGACAATTTGGACAAGATCGCAAAAAATTTTCCGGAAATGAAGTACGTTCAGTTGGACGATGGTTACCAGCCGGCGATGGGTGATTGGCTG
This sequence comes from Acidobacteriota bacterium, assembly GCA_025350695.1. GTDB lineage: Bacteria > Acidobacteriota > Terriglobia > Bryobacterales > Bryobacteraceae > JANXSF01. Next base: position 2,623 of record JANXXI010000390.1, on the reverse strand, counting down.
GGTGCTGGGAAGGCTTTTGGCGGCGACCTGAAAGGGGTATTGAAAGAAATCAAGAATCGCGGATTTGAGCCGGCGATTTGGGTTGCGCCTTTCATAGCCGAAGAAGGTTCGGAAGTGTTTCAGCAGCATCCCGATTGGTTTATTCGCGACAAGGAAGGGAAACCATTGCGCGCGGACAAGGTAACTTTCGCCGGTTGGCGGCGGGGGCCTTGGTATGCCCTCGACGGAACGAACCCGGCCGCACAACAGCATCTTGAAATTGTCTTCCGCACGATGCGTGAAGAGTGGGGTTGCACCTACTTCAAGCTGGATGCCAATTTTTGGGGCGCCATGCACGGGGGCTTTTTTCACGATCCGAAGGCGACGCGAATTGAGGCGTATCGGCGTGGCATGCAGGCCATTTTAAAGGGTGCGGGGGATAGTTTCATTCTTGGTTGCAATCATCCGATTTGGCCTTCGTTTGGCTTGATTCACGGGTCACGGAGTTCAGGCGACATCAGCCGCAAGTGGACGACCATCCGCAAAGTGGCTCGCGAGAATTTGAGCCGCAACTGGCAGAACGGGAAACTGTGGTGGAACGATCCGGATGCCATTGTGTTGGCCGGTGATTTGCCGGAGAACGAGTTTCAGTTTCATGCGACCGCCGTGTTCGCGAGCGGCGGCATGATTCTTTCCGGCGACGATTTGATGAAGATTCCGGAGGACCGTGCGGCGATGTTAAAGAAGCTACTGCCGCCGGCCGGGAACGCCGCGAAGTTTGAGGACGACACCTTTCAAGTTGGACTTACGGTGGTCAAGGGTGGGTTGATGGCCAGCGTGTTCAACTGGGGCGACGAGCCTGCGCGCGTCCGTGTGAAGTTGCCCTTTGTGGCGAAGATCACCGATTTTTGGACAGGCAAGGAGGCCGGGCGCCAAAGTGGCTTTGTGATTGAGCAGATGGCGCCGCGATCGGGGCGTTTGTACTTGTGCCGGCCTTCTGCCTAATTAGTTAGTTGGCTGCTGCTTATCCGGTTGACTCAACGGGCCACAGTACGAAATCGAGGGATTGTTCGGCGTCGCAACAGCGGACAGGGTTCGGAAGAATCCCTCGATTCTCATCAAGTCGCAACACTGTTCACTTAGTTTCGAGCGTGACTATCGCTGCTGTCCGAAATCGGGGGATTTCTCGAAGTACCAACAACATGACCTGGTTGGTTAGGCTTGGACGTCGATCAGGATTTTGCGGACACTGGCTGGATCGCGGTCCCAGTTTGCTAGCGCTTCGGGGGTTTCTCTCATTGGCACTACGTGCGAGACCGTTGCGTCGAGCGGGAATTGACGGGCCTCGAGCACCTTTACCACTGCGGCGAAATCGTCTACCGTCGCATTGCGCGAGCCTAGAATGTCGAGCTCCTTTTGCACGAACAGGCGTGTGTCGTAAGAGACATGTTCCTTGGCGTACCCGATGTAGACGACGCGGCCGGTGAAGGCGACTGCTTCGACAGCAAGCCGGAAAGTGTCGGGCAGGCCGATGGCTTCAATGATGACGTCGGGCCCGCCGCCTCCCGTCAATTCGCGCAGCCGTTCGAGTAACGGTTCGTTCTTAGAGTGGATGATGTGGGATGCTCCGGCTTGTTCGGCGAGCGCGAGTTTGGTGTCGTCCAGATCGACTGCGATGACTTGCGCGCCGCGGCTGGAGGCGCAGGCGATGGCGCCAAGTCCCACTGTTCCGCAACCTAGCACAGCCACCCATTCACCACTAGCGACGCGGCCTCTTGAGACGGAGTGGAAGCCGACGGTGAGCGGCTCAACAAGGCAAAGTTCGCGGAGGGTGAGGATGCCGCTTGAGACCAGACGTTGCCACGGGACCACGATTTGTTCGGTGAGTGCGCCGTCGCGCTGAACGCCCAGGGTTTGATTGAACTGGCAAGCGTTGAGGCGGCCTCGGCGGCAGGACGGGCAGTTGCCGCAATTGGTGTAGGGTGATACCGTAACGGGCGCGCCTGTTTTGAATTGGCCGGGGACATCGGGGCCGAGCTCAAGTATGGTGGCGGAGATTTCGTGGCCAGGGATGCGCGGGTAGGTGACGAGTGGGTTCTTGCCGCGGAAGCTGTTGAGGTCGGAACCGCAGAGGCCGATCATGGCGACGCGGAGACGGACTTGGCCGGGGCCTAAAGTTGGTTCGTTGGTTTGGCCGAGTGAGGCGGATTGAGGGCCGTGAAGGTAGATGGCTTGCAAGGATGCTCCTCAGTTTAGGTTACGTTAAAGACTGGCGACTTTGCTGATGGCGACCTGATTACTATCGTTTGTCCCGAAACCCAACCGGTTTGGTGATTGTGTAGCTCTTGAAAAGATCTTGGTGGGTGCGGAATGTTTCTTCCCATTTCACCAAGTCTTTTACCCGCGCAACGACGAGAACTTTAGCCATATTGGTCTCAACACCATTCACTCGAGGTTTCTAGCGTGGACTATCGTTGCTGGCCGGACGGAAATGTCGACTAGCCCCCAATGGGGGATTGTTCCGAACCCAGGCTTCTGTTGGGGCTCGAACAATTCCCCCATGGGGTTTGGTAGACCGTTGAGGTCTCTTTGAATGGTGAGCGCCATATTGGGACGCTTCAGCGGGCAAGTGTATCATGCATGC
>JANXXI010000389.1 GCA_025350695.1 Acidobacteriota bacterium | reverse complement strand
AATTAGGCAAAGAATTGGAACTCCGAAGACACGCGTTGCACGCCTCAAGACTTGCATTCGATTTGCCTAGCGGACTGCGGGTGTTTGATGCCCCATTCCCCGCCGACTTGACGGAGTTTTGCGCGCAGCATCACTTGCGGCTGCCGTAAGCCATTTATCCCCGCGCAACTAAGCTGGCAATCTTGTCGCCCATCTCCCACGTCTTTAAAGATCCGCCCAGATCAGGGCAGCGGTTGGCCCGATCAGTAAACAAAGTTTCCACCGCCTGGTAAATCCAACGGGCAGCCTTCTTCGTTTCGGGCAATTCATACCACTCCAGCATCATTGCCGCTGAGAGAATCGTAGCGGCGGGGTTGGCAATTCCCTTCCCCGCAATGTCGGGCGCGGATCCGTGCGATGGCTGGAATATGGCATGCGTGTCGCCGATGTCACCGGAGGGAGCCATGCCCATCCCTCCAACAATTCCCGCCGCCATGTCTGACAGAATATCGCCGAACATATTCTCCGTCACCAGCACATCGTAAGACGTCGGCCGGCTCAACAAATAGAGAGTGACCGCATCCACGTAAACGCGGTCTGTCTCAACGTCGGGAAACTCTTTGGCCACCCCGTCGAAAATGCCGCGGAAGTAGCTCATAGTTGGCAGTACGTTGGCCTTATCTACCAGCGTCACCTTTTTGCGGCGCGCACTCGCCAGTTTGAAAGACCTTCGAAACAAGCGTTCAGAGCCTGCACGCGTGATTAGCAGGGTGTCGCGGACTTCAGGACCGTTCAAGTCGAAGGTCTGTTTGCGGGAAGCGAAAAGACCCTCGCAATTTTCACGCACAATCGCGAAATCAATGGCTCCAGGTGTACGAAGTGGGGAGTCCAGTGGATGATACAGTTTGATGGGACGCAGTCCGAAATAGGTATCCAGCTTATCGCGTAAGTCGATTTGCGGAACCATCTCGTTGCCATTGGGCCAGCGAATTCCAGGCAGACCCATAGCCCCTAGCAGGATCACTTCATGCTTTCGAATTTTTTCAAAGGTGGCCTCGGGAAGGGGGTCGCCGCTCTTAAGGAATTCACCGGCGCCGACGGAATATTCGGTGAAAGCGAACTTGTAGCCGCTCATCCGCGCTTCGGCGGCTCGTAGGACTTTCACGGCCTCTGCAATGACATCAGGACCAATGCCATCGCCTGGCAGCAGAGCAACATCTAAAATTCTTGTTTCGGACACCGTTCCATTGTCGCAAAAGATGCGGCATGGCACGGTGCCCGCGAAACAAAAAAACTACTTGATTTTAGCGGCTGCGGCCACACCCGCCGCGGCAACTACGCCGTCTTCTTTGGATTGCGCGCCACTCACTCCAATCGCCCCCACGATTTGATCGCCGGCCATGATGAGCACGCCGCCCTCAATTGGCATCGCGCCGGGCAACTTCAACAGCGCTTGCCGCCCGCCCACTAATCCATCCTCAAACGCCTTCGTCGGCCGTTTGAAATTGATTGCCGACTTCGCCTTGGCCTGCGCCACCTCGATGCTGCCAATCTGAGTTCCGTCCATTTTTTCCAGATAGACCAGATTTCCGCCATCATCTACAACAACAATAACCATCGTCCAGTTATTCTTCCGCGCTTCGGCTTCCGCGGCCGATGCGATTTCCTTGGCAGCCGCCAAGGTCATTGCTTTCTTAGTAGTAAACTGTGCAAACATGGGCATAATCCCCAACAAAGCCAACATCATCATGGTTCCCAAACGCATTCGAAAATCTCCTCTCCAAGCAGGAATTGTGTAGGCAATGACTCTTCACGAAGCCATGCCGGACTACGATGTACGAGAGTACCATCAAACCGTAATCAACGCATCCAGGGAAGAGGTTTATCGAACCATGAAGACGATGGATTTCCGCGCCTCGGTGATCGTACGGGCGCTGCTCTTGATCCGCTCCGGAGGGCGTAAGGCCAAGGCCGTCACGCTCGAAACTTTTTGGCAGCGTGGATTTCTATTGCTCTCCGACGTCCCGAACATCGAAGTACTGATTGGCTTGGTGGGTCGTTTCTGGACGCCCACTGGTTGCCTTCAGGAAATTCCACCCAGCCAGTTCGTTTCCTTCAAAGACCCTGGTTATGCAAAATCCGCATTCAACTTCTTGATCCATGACCATACGTCGGGAAGCCTGCTCACTACAGAGACGCGCGTAAAATGCTTCCGCAATCCGGAGCGCATTTTCTTCCGTTGCTACTGGACCGTGATCCGGCCCTTCAGTGGACTGATCCGTAAAGAGATGCTGCGTCAGATCAAAACAGCTTGCGAGTCGCAAGACATCAAAACGTAAAACGCATTTGAATTTCCAGACGACGGTTGTTGGCAGCCTCTGAAAATCCAGTGCCACCAGGAACGCCCGCCCCTGCCCCTTGGTTCGCCCGCCCAAACAAGGGCGACGTAATGTTTCCGTTGATCGGCCCAGGATTATTGTGATTCAACAAGTTTCTGATAGAAAGTTGCAGCACCACGCTATAACGCGTTCCAACAGAGCCTGGACCGCTGGATGACCCGGAACTAAATACGCCGCCAGTTTGCCGCTGACCGTCGCCGGGCAATCGAGTCGTCTGCGGGCCACCTACTTCCGGCGCGGCGCCAAACGTCAATGTTTTCGCGATTCGAAGGTTGAACAGAATCGCCCCCGGTCCACGGCCGTAATTACGAGGAACCAGCCGCTGATCCGGTGTAGGGTTGGGATCAAGCAGCCCATAAGAAGTCTGCACAACTCCGGCTTTGTTCGCGTTCGTGGCAAACCCCGGCCGGCCGTTGAACAGCGTGTCCCCATAAATATCTCTCCCTGCTGTAATGTCAAACGGCGACCCCGATTCCACCGTCAACAGCGGACTCAACCGCACACCATACTTCGGGATGAGCGTTCCACCGAACGACACACGCTGGTGAATATCGGTGGACGCGGGCCCGTACTCACCAACGTCACTATAAGGATTGGCGCGAAACGTCCCAAGGCCCTCTGTATTACTCTTCGCGCGGTTGATCACGTAATAGGAAAAGATCGTAAAACTGGAATTCACCTTCGATGTCACGTTGGTGATCAATTGGTGCTGGTTGTAGATACCGGACGATCCCATCAGAAATACTGCTGAGGGCCTGCCTAACGGATAGACGCCGCCAATCGGCGCATTGATTGCTTCCGACCGCAGAAAATGCACGCCGTGCGCATCAGCGTAAGTGACCGCTAAGGTCGTGTTGCGCGGCAGCTGCCGCTCCACTCCAAGCGCCGATTGCATAATGTACGGCGACCGCAAACTTCCGCTGATTTGTTGAATCGTCTGAATCGGCGGAATCGGCGGAATAAGGTCTGCTTGAGCGAAATCGCCACCCGAAGAAATCACCTTAAAGAAGTCAGGATTCACGAACACAGACTGCTGCTGAGTCACGCCGTTATACCGCGTCGCCGTCAGAGTATTGGTCAAAACAAAGCGATCGTGGAACATACCAAAACCAGCCCGAATTACTGTCTTTGATTTACCCTTCGCGCCCCCAGGCGCCCAAGCAATTCCCACTCGCGGCGCCACATTGGTATGGTCGCCCAAGTTCGTCTGCGCTTCATACCTCACCCCGTAGCTGACCGTTATATTCGGCCGCCACCGAAAGTCATCCCCAGCGAAAATCCCGGCATCCACTTGATTCAAAATCAGCTTCGTCTGCCCACTATTGATGGTGAACTGACTCGCGCCGCCGCCCTGCGCTCGAATCTGTGCCCATCCAAGTCCAGCCTTCTGTAATTGCAGTGTCCGGCGGTAGCTCTCAATCGAGGACAAGCTTCCATTTCCTGAGAACGTATAAGTGCCCCCAAAATTCGACGACGAATCATTCGACAACCGCTCCGTCCGCAACCGCACCCCAAAGCGCCAAGTATGCTTTCCCCGCGCGATTGAAGTGTAGTTCTGCAATTCATAATTATCTTGTCCGATACCCAAACCCGTTTGTGCGCCACCGCCATTGAACGCGCCCAGCACCTGCACCGCCGGCGACAAGTCTTTCGACACCCTAGATCCATCCAACCTCAAATACTGGAACCGCGTCTCGTTCACCGCGCTGCCACCCAGCACAGCCGTCTCAGTCAATTGGAGAGTATGGTTCTTGTCGTTCGAGTGCACCCCGCGCGAAATTAGGTTCAGACTTCCGACTCCCGAATCCTGCACATCGGCAGCCGAATAAGCATATCGAGCGGTCAGCGTATTCTTCTGATTGATCTGATAGTCGAACCGAGGATTGAACATGAAACGCCGCTGCGGAATCGAAAGCACATTGCTGTAGGGATCAATAATCGCCAGCGTCGCGGTATCGAGAGTGACACCGTTGATGATAGCCCCGTTGTCGATGGCATGCTCCTGCAGATCCAGAAAGAAAGACGCCCGCTTACCAATCGGCCCGCTGATATTTCCACCGCCTTCTTGCAAAAAGAAGGGAGCCTTTTGCGCCGCATACGGGTTACGCGAATTCAACTCGTCCAGACCAATGTTATAGAAAACAGTCCCGCGAAATTTGTCGGACCCTGGCTTTGTGAAAATCTCAATACGCCCAAACCCCAGTTTGTCGTACTCGGGCGAAAAAGGATTTTGATTGATGCGGATTTCACGAATGGAGTCTTTCGACGGCAGCTGTCCCCCACTAAAACCGTCAATGAAAATCGCTCCGCCATTCGGTCCAGCAGACGGCCCAGCAAGTGCGGCAAGGTCGGCCGCCAAATCTTCCGGATTATCCGCCAATGCTTCCAAATCCTGACCCCGTAAAATCAACGCGCCTGCGTTTGCCGAAGGATCGGTGCCAACGGCCGCGCCACCGTTGCTGTCGTTCACTGTCACTTTTTGCGATGCAGCCATGACCTTCAACTTAAGATCGATTGACTGCACGCCGGCTTTCAGAACGACTTTAAGAGGGGCCAAAGCCATTTCAGGAGCCGTCGCCGCCAACGTATATTCGCCGGGCGCAAGACCTGTGAAGGTGTAGGTCGCGTCATTTCCGGCCGTTTTGGTTTGAGATCTGCCGCTGGGACTGACAAGAACCACTTTGGCTCCGGGAATGATCGCCGCGCTCTCGTCAGCCACGAGCCCTCTGACGGTGGCGGTCTGCGAAAAGCAGGGCAAAAGGATTAGGAAAAGGGGAAGGGTACGCAAAGAAAGTAGGCGCACCCTGTTCATAAATCGTTACAGGTCCCCTTAGGCGATTCCCGCCCCTATGGCCTCGGTATAAACCGAATAAAGGGACTGGCTACCAGTCATGAACAGCCGGTTCCGCTTCGCCCCGCCAAAACAAAGGTTAGAGCAAATCTCCGGTAACAAGATTTGCCCGATGAGCGTTCCATCCGGAGAGACGATGTGGACCCCGTCATAGCCAGGGCCAACCCACCCGGCGCCAATCCAAACGTTACCGTCCGTATCACAACGAATGCCATCCGCCAAGCCTGCGCCATTAACAACGGCCTTGCCGTTGTCATACTGTCGCTTCATGTTCGTGAACTCTTTGCCGCCTTTCAGCGAAGTACCATTCACCACGTCGTAGACTCGCACATTCCGTGGAGCTTGATCGTAGTGCGTCGCACCAGTATCTGCGATGTACAGTTTCTTGTAGTCCGGAGAAAAGCACAGTCCATTGGGCTTGTACAGATCATCGGTCACTTTATCCAACTTGCCTGACTTGTCGATTCGATAGACAGCTTCCTTGATCTCAAGCGTCCCCTTGTTGCCTTCATACTCGCCAAGACTGCCATAGCCTGGATCGGTAAACCAAATCGCGCCATCCGGAGCCACAATGACATCGTTTGGAGCATTAAATCGCTTTCCGCCAACCTTGTCACCCAAGACCGTGGTCGTACCGTTGTATTCCTGACGAGTCACGCGTCGGTTGCCGTGCTCACAGGAAATCAGTCGGCCCTCATAATCGAAGGTGTTCCCGTTCGTGTATCCTACCGGCTTCCGGAAAACAGTGACCTTGCCGCCATCGTCCTCGAGAAAACGCATCTGCCGGTCATTGGGAATGTCGCTGAAAATCACGTAACGCCCAACGCCGTTCCAAGCCGGCCCTTCAGCCCACATCGCGCCAACCCAATGACGCTGAATGGGTGTGTTACCAATCTTATATTTGGCGAAGCGTTTATCCAGAACCACCACGTCCGGTTCCGGATACCGAACAGGATTCTTGCCCGTCCAATCCCGTTGCGTCTGCGCCGCCGCGCTCGCCGCGCCTAATGCGGCCGTGCTCAAGAAATTTCTTCGATTCATTGCTGATCGTATCCTTTCAATCGGCGTACCCAAATATTGCGGTAGCGCACCTTGGTATCGTGATTTTGTAAGGCCAATGGTTCTTCATCGCCATGCGGCGCGTAAAGCCCAACCACTTTGTGCGCCATTCGTCCGATAATTTGTTGATGATGGTGCAGCATCACGCCGTTCAACATTACGGTGACATAAGCGGGCTTGACCAACTTCCCGCCTTCAAACTTCGGAGCTTCAAAAAAGATATCGTACATCTGCCACTTGCCGGGAGGCCGCGCGGGATTCACAAGCGGCGGATATTGCCCATAGATCGCCCCAACCTGCCCATCGGCATAAGTGACGTTGTTGTAGGAATCCAGTACTTGGATTTCGTAATTGCTCATCAGCAACACGCCGCTGTTGCCGCGCCATTGGCTGTCCCCGTCAATTTCAGTGGGGGCGGCGAATTCCAGGTGCAGTTGCATATCGCCGAACTTTTCCTTACTCACAAGATCGCCGGTGTCATGATTGCTCTCCACGTAACCGTTTTCCAGCTTCCAACCAGCAGGCCGCGCCTTGCCGTCGCGGGTCATGCCACCAGTCCATTTTGAAAGATCCTTGCCGTCAAAAAGTACAATCGCGTCCGAAGGGGGGGTACCTGGTTTGTCGTCATTGCTGAAAGTGCCTGGTGTCACTACGGGCGGTTTAGGACGGGCAATGTCGTGAACCCGCCACTTTCCGTCGGGCAGGTAGGGAGTATCCGAATACCCAGTTGGCGACGTTCGATAATTGGATTTATTCGGTTGCTGGGACTGGATTGCGGTATTGCTAACCGCAAAGATGAATAGGAAGAAAACTCTTTGCTTCATACTGATTGGTTAGCTTATCAGAAATGGCGGTCCGTGCACCCAACGTATTCGTCGAAACCACCCTTGCTACTGGCTCCGACAGTATTAACAACAATTAATTGAAACCCAATTCCGGCTCCCGCGTCGCAACATCGTGGAGATTCGAGTTTGAAAAAATTACTTGCCCTTGCCTCGCTCGCCATCGGAACCGCTCTGGCTCAGTCGCAACAACCCATCTACGCCTCGCCTTCGCCGCTTGACGCCATCCCGGCGCCTTTGGTGGGCGCGCTGATGGACCTTTATGCCAATTATCAGGCCAACCGGCCGCAACTACCAGCCACTCCGCAGTCGGTGGCCTATCAGGAACAACGGCGCAGGGAACGCAACACCAAAGTGACCACGGGCGTTGCAATAGGAGCGGCCATAGGCGCGTTGGTGGCTAATCAGAATGATCGAGGCAAGGCAGCTGTTATTGGGGCCGTTGCCGGGGGCGTAGCTACATTGCTGTTAGATCAGGCGCAAGCCAAGCGCTCCCGCTATGAGCAACTTTACGGGACCAATCCGCAAACCGATCAACAACCATACGCGGATCAGCATTACCCCGCACCCCTGCCGCGTTACCCGGCCAAATAACGCACCCCGGCGCAGATCCAACTGGGTGATTTGCCCCACTCTGGGTCCAATTCGGATGGGTCAACCCACAGTAAAGAAGGCCTAAACCGTTGAATACTCGGTAGTCGCTTTTGGCGCACAACCTGCCTCCACAATTGGGGGAGGCGCTTTCGCGCGCAAGCATGTTCTTTGTCTTCATTTTCATTTGGTCTTTTGCCCTCTTCGCTGGGATCACGATGGTCTGGCTGCTCGCCTGGGCTGTCCGCCGCGGCGAGTTCCAAAATCTCCGCGATGCATCCCGCATGATTTTCGACGATGGCGAGCCTATCGGTGAGGTCACCGACCGCTTTCCGGAATCCATCAAAGCGAGTGGTGAAGGTCGATGAACGTCGTAAATTCGCCGACGGAGGAAATCCGCGCAAGGATTGAGGCCGATTCTTCGGCTCGCGTCGTCGTGACTCTCTATTGGGCCTCCGCGCTCTTCTGGCTGACGTTTGCCACACTCGCCGGGCTCATCAGCTCCATCAAATTACACTCTCCTGACTTCCTAAACTACGAATGGCTGACTTTCGGCCGCATACGGCCCGTGCACTGGGATACGGCAATCTACGGATTCGGAGGCCTCGCCGCTTCAGGAACCCTGCTCTGGTTACAAGCGCGCCTTTGCCAGGTGAAATTACCCTTCCGGGGGCCGCTAATCATAGGCGGAATCCTTTATAACCTCGGCATGGTGCTTGGTGTCATTGCCGTGCTAGCTGGTTATTCCACGGGCGTTGAAACGTTGGAATTCCCAGTGTGGGCCATGACGTTCCTGGTGCTGCCGTTCGTCGTAATCGTAATTGCGAACTTCACGATGTACGCGCGCAAGAAGACACAACATACCTACGTTTCGCAGTGGTATCTGATGGCAGTCACAGTATGGTTTCCGGTGCTAGTGCTTTCGGCCGAAGCTTGCATTAATTTCGGAGCCGTGGATGGCGTTGCCCAGGCTATCGCCAACTGGTGGTACGGCCACAACGTCGTGGGATTGTTCGCCACACCAACGGGCATCGCGGCAGCTTACTACTTAATCCCCAAGGTGATCGGCAAACCAATTCACAGCTACCACCTTTCACTGGTCGGCTTCTGGACCAACGCCATCTTCTATAACTGGGCAGGGACACACCACTTGACCGGCGGCCCGTTGCCGGCTTGGACCATCACGGTCGGGGTGGTTGGCAGCATGATGATGTTTATTCCGGTTATCACCATTGGCATTAACCATCACATGACAATGCTCGGCAGCTTCCATCTACTGAAGACAAGTCCGACGCTTCGCTTCGCTGTCATGGGCTCCATGATGTACACGGTGGCCAGCTTCCAGGGTTCGCTTGAAGCGCTGCGCACCCATCAGGAGGTGACGCATTTCACGCATTATACAATCGGCCACGTGCATCTTGGCATGTACGGCTTCTTCGCCCCGCTGATGTTCGCCATGATGTACTATGCCATGCCGCGCTTGATGCGCCAAGAGTGGAGCAGCGCGAGACTCATCCGCATTCACTTCTGGTGCACTCTCGTCGGCACCGCGCTCTATGGCGGCGCAATGTGCTTTGCCGGCGTCAAGCAGGGACTCATGATGAACGACCCGGCGATCCCGTTCCTCAAGGTGGTTGAATTCACCATTCCCTTCCTGCAGTTGCGCACCTTAGCCGGCCTGATCCTGTTGTCCGGCACCATGGCGTTCCTCATAAACTTCGGGCGCATGATGGCGCGCCACAAGCTGACGTTTGCCGATCCGACGCTATTCACCTCCGAACGTAATTGGGATGCGCTACTCGAGGAGGAGCAGAAGGTTTAATATGGGACGTACACTCTTCCTCGCACTCGGCATCTTTTTGACGATTGCCTGCTCTGTCACCGGATTGGTAATCCTACCGAATTGGCAATTTCAAGGGCTGAAACCCGTTACCAAAAAAGATGGTGTGAAGTATCCGATGCCTTACTTCGGCGACAACCATAAAGGACGCGCCGAGTACATCTCGCACGGCTGTATTTACTGCCATTCGCAGCAAGTCCGCATGAAAGGTTATGGCGCCGATATCCGTCGCGGTTGGGGCACCCGGCGCAGCGTACCGCGGGATTACATCTATGACTACCCGCACCAGTTGGGCACCATGCGCACCGGCCCCGACCTCGCCAACATTGGCGCAAGGCAACCATCCCGCGATTGGCATTCTCTACATCTGTACGATCCGCAGATCACATCCCCGGGTTCGGTGATGCCCCGCTTCTATTACCTGTTCGACGAGGTAAAGCAGGGCGAGTCGCCGCGCGCCGGCGCGATCAAAGTGCCGGATGGATACCCCAATCGTGGCTCGGTGGTCGCCATCGTTCCAAACGAACGCGGCGAGCAGTTGATCGCTTATCTCAAGTGGTTGAATCAATCCTTCCCCTTGCCCGAGGCCCAGCAATGAGCGATCAGAAAAACAGCGATCCAATTCAGATGCATCCCGATGAGGATTCGGTCTTTCGGATCCATACGGCGGCGATGCGGGAAATGGAGGAGCCGCGGGATGGCATCAGCCCAACGCCGGTTTCCTATATCATCACCTGCTTCCTCTACTTACTGTGTGGCGGTTTTTACATGGGCTACTATGGCGGCACTTGGAAAGGAGATGGCTTGGCCGAGCGCCCCATCGGCGGACCAGCAGTTGTGGCTCCTCCCCAGGATCCAATGAAGCTGGGCCGCGAGATATTCAATTCCTGCATGCAATGCCATCAGGAATCAGGACTCGGGGTGCCCGGCAGTTATCCTCCATTGGCCGGTTCCGAATATGTGCTGGGCGACAAGCGTCGTTTGGCGGCGATCTTGATGAACGGCATTAACGGCGATTTTGTGGTGAAGGGGCAAACGTATAACAGTAAAATGCCCTCCTGGGCCATGTTGGAGGATGAAGAAATCGCCGCGGTTGCAACCTATGTTCGCAACACTTGGGGGAACAGGGCTGACACAATGCCAATTGACCTGGTGAAGTCCGTCCGCAAGGAGGTCGACGGCAAAGGCGAGTGGAAGTCCGCAACGCTTGCTGAATTTGCCGCCACCGCGCCTCCTGCTGCCGCAGTCCCTCCCCCAGGAGCTCCGAAAAAGTAGCGCTATGGCGGAAGAGAGAATCCAACTGGAAGGATGCGAGTGCGACGATCAAGCGCCCGCGTCTCTTTGGTGGCGAATTGGCGGTAGCGCCTTTCTGGCGATGAACGCCATGGTGCTCAGCATCTCCGCCAACGGATCGTCAGATGTCACCGCCGAGGAACGCTACACGTTAGAACTGGCCATCCTCTGCCTCTCGATGCCCGTTTTCTTTCTCCTATCTTTCGAGTTCATCCAAGCCACCTGGCGGGCCATCCGGCATTTCCGTCTTTCGATTGAACTGCTGTTCTTAATCGGAATCTCCGCGTGTCTAGGCGCCTCAGTGAACTACTTCGTCAATCGCACCGGCAACGGCTATGCTGATGTCGCCGCCATGCTGCTGGTGATCTATGCTCTCGGCCGCCAGATCGGCGCCTACGGCAAACAACGCGTTCTCAGTTCACTGCAACAACTATCGCCACGGAATCGACAAGCTCGCCGCCGGTCTGGCGAATTCGTCACCGCCTCGGATATCCAGCCAGGAGACGAGCTTCGCGTGTTGCCCGGCGAGGCCGTACCCGTTGATCTCCGGCTCATTTCTAACGCAGCGCTTTTGCACGAAGCCTCCATCACCGGCGAGAGTCTGGCCACGCGCAGGTCCCAAGGCGACCACGTTAAGGCAGGGTCGTTTCCGCTCGATTGTTCCATTGATGGCGTCGCCGTCGCAAAAGGAAGTGAGACAAGTCTCGACGAAGTCCGCGCCATGATCGAAGCCGGCTTGGCGCGCCCCGGCACGGAACAGGGCATGGCGATTAAAGCCTTGCGCTGGTTTGTACCCTTAGTGCTGCTGGTTAGCGGCGCCACCTTCTTTTCGCAACTGCAATCCAAGACCTGGGATCAAGCTGTGTTTACGGCCCTCTCCGTGCTGGTCATCGCCTGCCCCTGCGCCTTGGGATTCGCAACGCCACTCGCCGTCTGGATTGGCATCGGCCGTCTTCGTGAGTTAGGCATTCTCGCGCGCTCCGGAGAGGCTGTCGAAAAGCTCGCCGAGATCGACACGGTAGTCTTTGATAAGACTGGAACGCTGACGCTCCCTGAACAGTACGGCGTCTCGTGGCGCTTGGCCGGAGCGTGGCGCAGCCGCGAGCGTGAACTCAGCGGCATGCTGCGCGAAGCCGAACTTGCCAGCCGTCATCCACTCGCGAAGATCCTCGCGCCGCTATGGATCAATGGCCTCCCTCAATTGGAATTTGCGGGCCTGCGCGGCATCCGGCTTTTGCCCGGTGCAGGCATCGTCGCCGAGTTTCAAGATGGGCGCGAACTGTTCGCCGGCATGGACGAGCGCGCCAGCGGCTGCCTGGTGGTAAACGTAGATCGCCAATTGGCCGCGACCATTGATTTGACCGAGACCCAGGCCTCTGCGTTAAGTCCCGCGGTGCAAGCATTGGAAGCAATGGGCATTGATGTAGTCCTCGCCACGGGGGATGCGGCCGAGCGCGCCGCCGATATCCCGGTTAAGACGCGCATGTCGCGCCAGAGTCCAGCCGATAAACAGGCGCTATTGCGCGACCTGGCTTCGCAGGGACGCAAGGTGCTCTTCGCCGGCGACGGATTGAACGATTCCGCCGCGATGGCCTGGAGCCACGTGGCCTGTGCCGCACCCGAATCGGCGGAATTGGTTCGCGATTTGAGCGGGCTCGTCTTTCTGCATCGCGACTGGATTCAGTTGGCGCATGCCATCCGAATCGCCCGCAAGGTTCGGCAAGTGGTGCGTTGGAACATCGTCTTCTCGCTGGCCTATAACTTGATCGGCATGACTTTCGCCGCAGTGGGCTGGCTGCATCCGGTAGCGGCGGCGCTGTTGATGACCGCCTCCAGCCTAACGGTGATCATCTATTCAATGCACCTTGCGGATTGGGAGTCCTGAGGATGTTATTTCCGGCACTGACGCTACTCTCCGGCCTCGCTCAAATCGCGCTGCTGTATCAGCGTGCGCCTTGGGGCGAAGGCGCGGCGGCGACCGCCGTACTCTTGTCGATCGCTCTGCTATTCGCGTGGACCCGCCTGCGCTGGAACTCGCATTTGGATATGTTCTTGCTGATGTTGGGTCCTGGCGGGTTGGGGATGTTGCTGGGAGGGTGGCAAGCGGGGCCTGCCTGTCACAATGGAACCTGGCTGGCGCTCAGTTTGATGACGATCGGCATGCTATCGGCCTCTGCACCGTTATCCTGGTGGCTTGCGCGATGCATTTTGCAAGCGAGGCTTGAGGGGCGCGGCATAAAGACCCTCGCGCTGGATGCGGTAGGAATGCAAGTAGGAATGCTGCTGAGCCATATTCCGGCCGCTCTGCTGTCCAGCGACGATCCTCGCTTAGTATGGCTCCATCATGGGTTGATGCTGCTCGGAATGCTGCTCGGGATGATGGCGGCAGCAGCGTTGCAGCCTGGCCTAAGTGGGGCCGAAGCGACTTCGGCGGGCGGCCCACAAGGACGCCCCGCTTAGGTCTTGTAGACCTAACGAAATTCAATAATCCTCTTCTGAGCTCCAAACATTTCTATCGAGGCTCACAGTGTGCTACGTTTTTTCTATGCGTGTGGATTTGGCATTTGGAAAAACAGGACTCTTAGTTGAGCTCCCAGACGGCTTTGAGTACCAGATTTTGGAGGCGAGATCCGCTCAGGCTTTGGACGATCAGATCGCCGCCATCGAACACGCACTCGACAACCCCATCGGCAAGCCGCCCCTGTCAGAGCTGGCGAAAGGTAAAAAAACAGCGGCAATCTCCGTATGCGATATCACTCGCCCCGCGCCCAACCGCCTCGTCCTGCCCCCTGTTCTAAAGCGCCTCCACAACGCAGGAATCCCTTTCGAAAACGTAACCGTCCTGATCGCCACAGGCCTCCACCGCCCAGCCTCTGACGATGAAATCCGCGAAATCGTCGGCCCCGATCTTTACGGCAAGATTCGCGTCGAAAATCATTACGCGAGGAATCTGCACCAACACCGCGACCTTGGGACAACCGCCTCCGGCATTCCCGTTCTGATCGACGAGCGATTCATGGCCGCCGACCTGCACATAACCCTCGGTTTCATTGAGCCGCACCTGATGCTGGGCTTCTCAGGCGGCCGCAAGTTGATCGCCCCCGGTCTTGCCGCGCAGGAAACTATCAAGGTGATCCATTCGCCAAAGTTCATGCGCGATGCCCGGTCGGTGGAAGGCTCAATCGAAAACAATCCCCTCCATAAGGAACTGCTCGAAATCGCCAGAATGGCCCGTCACGATTTCCTGGTGGATGTGTCCCTAACCAGAGACCGCCGCGTGGCCAAAGTGTTCGCCGGAGACCCCGAGCTGGCCCACCGCGAAGGCGCCAAATTCGTTGGGAAGGTGCTGCTGGAAGAACTGGACAGCCTGGCCGATGCGGTGATCACAACCTCAGCCGGCCATCCGTTGGACATGACATTTTATCAGGCTGTGAAGGGAGTGACCGCCGCAAGCCATGTGGTGAAACCGGGCGGCAAGATCCTGTTGGTGGCAGCCTGTTCGGAAGGCGCCGGGGCCGAAGAGTTCTGCGAAATGTTGGCCGCCTACCCGTCGCACCAGGATTTCCTCGATGCGATTTTGAAGCAGCCGGTGGAAGTGGATCAGTGGCAGCTTGAGAAGTTAGCGCTGGTGTGCCAGACCAAGCAGCTGTTGTTTTATGTCCCAGGCTTGCCGGAAAAGTATCGTGATTCGATGTGGGGCCCCGTTTACGGCTCAATGGCTGACGCAGTGGCCGGGTTAACCGAAGGGATGGCGAAGCGTGCAAAGATCGCGGTAATTCCCGAGGGGCCATACGTGCTGGCTCGGGCGGGCGAGTTAGCTGTAGCAGGCTAGCTATTGAGATCGTAATAAATCAGTGAACGGTGGGGCCGAAGCTCCTTCGGCGGGCGGCCCTCAAGGACGCCCTGCTCAGGTGTTTGGAGACATCACGAAATTCGATAAATTCTCCCGCCTGGGATGTGCGGAGCGCCGTGTAACACTCATGAAACTGGTTCAAGTCCCAGAGCCCCAATCGTTTCCGATAGGCTGGCGCCTCGTAGCTTGGCTAGTTGAGCAATCGCCCCAAGGCGGAGGTTTTGTTTACGCTCTACCTGCTCGACCATTTTAAGAAATTCATCACGGTCGGCGCTCGCCAAAGTGTGCTCGTCTAGTTTTACGCGTAGGAACTTGTACCGTTCCCAGAAACTTTCCGGGAAGCCATCGTTGATTTCCGCAAGCAGTGAGGTTTCGGAATCCGATTTGGCGGCCCAGAGGTTCGTGACCTCGCGACTCACCAATTCCTCCACCGGCAGTCCCTGGCGGAGCGCGTCTTCCCGGAGACGGTGCTCTATCTCTTCAGGCAAGGTAATCGTGACGCTCATGGACAAAGTATCTCACGTGAAAATTTCAATCACGACCGGTTCCTGGTTTGCAGAAAACTCATAACCGGTTTCACCTCTTATACTTGCAGCCATGCCCGCAAACCCGCAACGTCATATCCAAAAACCCATGTGCCATACTTCAATCGACCGTAGTGGATTGGCCAATCCGTGACGCGAAACGCTCCGCCCCTCAAAAGGCGCCCGGTTTCGCTCACGAACTACAGGGTTAAATGTTCGTCTGGAGTCTCAACAACTCTGGGCGGACGCGTGGGATCTCACGTCAATTATTTATCAATTGAACCGCAAGGGTTCCAGCACAAGAGCTAGCAACCTCCAAACTACCGGCAAACCCGGGAGTTCCAAGTCGCGAAGCTCAGACTAGTTGGAATCCAAGCGGTTCGTTATTTTCGAAAGGACAAGGAGGGACGCCGAAGTGTGCCTGCTCGCAAAGCTAAAACACAATCTTCATCACCGCGACAATGATCCGTTTCTCATTCGAGATATCCGCCAGCAATTGTCCAAACCTCGAGTCCGTCACATTGTTGCTCTGCTGCTTCCCGAACAATGGATAGTTGAAAGCATTCTGGAAATCGGTTCGGAATTGAATCCGAAATAGTTCCTTCACCAGAACTTCCTTGTAGACAGAAATCTCCGAGCTCTTCAAGCCGCGGCTGCGCACGTCAGAAAATCGCGTCGGAAAGTTGCGCAATGTAAAAGGAGCTTGCGCCTGTTTGGGAAACAAAGTCGCGTCGTACCATTTGTCCACGCTCACGTCGAACTGATCGCGTCCCAATTTGCGCGCCGCCTCATCGCGCTGGCCATCGGTCAACTTAGCCGACCGAGCCTCAAGGTTCCCCGCCGACGGGAAATCGAAAATGAATCCGCTCTGGGCAACCGTCTGCACGCTCAGATTCCAATTCCCAGCGATAGTTCTGACCACTGGATGCAGGTCGTTCCCCCATCGCTTGCCATTACCGAATGGCAATTCGTAAGTCACCACAACGGCCACCTTGCTCGGAATGTCGTACTGAATCAACCGCTTTTCAAGCGGCGTGTTCAGCAGGCTGGAGGTGTTCACGTCCTGAGCATTCAGCAACGAAGTCTGCTCCAAAGTCTTCGACCATGTGTAGGAAACTTGCCCGCTAAAACCGTTGGCGAAGCGGCGGGCAGCCTTCATCTGAAGCGCGTCGTACCGTTGCTTGCCGATCGGCACATTGCTGATGGAAACTTGCGAAAATTGCGGATAAGCAAACAGCAACTGCTGGCGGGCCACGGTAGCCCCGTTAATGCTGGAATTAGGCAGAAGTCCTGCCATCGGATTGTTCACTTGTTGGCTGAAGTAGGCTTGCCGTTGATCCACAGGGAGGTTCGTCAATGCACCAGTTGGGATGAAATTTAAGTTCAGACCAACAGGCAATCTCGCCGTTTGATTGCCGACGTATGAAGAATCAATCAGCCAACCCCGCACAGTGTGCTGGAAGCCGAAGGAATATTGATGCGAGTAAGGCAACGGACGGTTTCGATACTGCGCCGAAATGCCCTGGCCCAGGTTCGTCGACAAACCCTGCGAACTTCCAATTGGAGTTAGCAGGCCGCTGGGAAAAAAGTTCGTTGGGTAAGGGTCGCTTAACGTAACGCCTGGAACAAAGCTGCCGGATGCGGCTGCAATTAAAGTCGTCGGTTGGCTGAAACCGGTTGCCGGACCGTTTTCCGCTTGTCCAAGGTAGGAAAGCCCATAGCCCGCGCGCAAAACCCAAGTGGGCAGAAATTGCCAGGCTATGCCCACGCGGGGCTGCCATTGATTGCGAGCAGGTTCAAACGCACTCGTCGGGCTTCCGCCAACGCCGGCGAATTGAAGACCACCCTTCAAATCTAGGCCGGAAACTTTAGAAGCAATGGGGCTGGCCTGGTTGAAAGCAAACCCAGCCACCATGCGGTCATACCTTTCCTTGCGCGGTGTTTCCATATCCCACCGCAGGCCCAAATTCAGAGACAACTTTGAGGTGAGCTTGAAGTCATCCTGGAAGAACAACGCCGCATAATTGTTGCGATAGGCCGTGTCAATGTTGCGGTCCACGGACCCTGAAGCCGGGTAGCCCAACAGGAAAGAAGCAAACTCGTT
The DNA here is from genome assembly GCA_025350695.1 of Acidobacteriota bacterium. Lineage (GTDB taxonomy): Bacteria > Acidobacteriota > Terriglobia > Bryobacterales > Bryobacteraceae > JANXSF01. Next base: position 27,303 of record JANXXI010000389.1, on the reverse strand, counting down.
GCCCGATGCCGCGTCGGCGCGCTGAGGATCAGCCTGCGTCCAGCCTTTATTAAAAGTGTAATTTCCGCTTGCCGCCCCGGGAGCAATCTGATTCCGATTGTACCGCCGCAATTCCGCACCTGCTTTAAGCGAATGCCGGCCACGCACGTAGTTAATACTGGGTTGAATGCTGTAACTATCGTGAGTTTCGTAGCTGGTGACAGTGGCCGCGCCAAGTGGCGAATAGACCCCTAGGTTGAAGCGTGGAAACTGCAACGCCGTGAACTGGTTTACAAGGCTGGAGGGAAAACCCAGAGATCTAGGATCGAACCCTTTTGCGTATACGTTGCCGCCAAACCCCTCGTAGCGGGCCAATCCACCACGCAGATTGAAGACCAAATTTGGCGCAATCGTCGCCACCCAGTCGGCGCCCCAATTCCGGAAGACCCGAGTTGAAGGAGCTTGTCCGCTGGGCTCTGCCGCATTGGTTCCCCACACCAGCTGGGAAAAATTGCCCCACGGCGTTTGGCCGTAGCGGAACGAGAGATTGCTTTTGCTCGACGTGCGAATGTCCATTTTGCCAAGCCAGGAATCGTAGCTGTTGGTGGAAGGAGTCACCACCGCATAATTATTCTGATGATCGGCCCCGTCGCCGAGCCCAGTCGGCTTCGGGTAAAACGAAGCCACTTTCGCCGCAATGGGATTGATGCGTGAAGCGGGAATCTTATTCCCCGCAAACGGCTGCCGAGTGTAAATTTTGCCGTCCGCGCCTAACACCGTCGTGATCGGATCGTAAACAGCCACGGCGACATTCGAGTTATTCCGAAGCCCTGAAAAATCGCCTTGCAGCAGACTCGCATCCGGCAACGTCGTGATCTGACTCCCAGGATTATGTTCCCTTAGGCCTTCCAGCGACAACATAAAGAACATCCGATTGCGGCCATCGAACACTTTGGGAATCACTACCGGCCCGTCCACTTCAAAGCCGAAGGTGTTCTGCTTGAACGGTACGCGGCGTAGCCCGTTCTTGTTGGCAATCCAGTCGTTGGCGTTCAGCTTTTCGTTCTTCAGGAATTCAAACAGTTGCCCATGAAGCCGGTTGCCACCTGACTTCGTCACAATCGAGGTTGTTCCACCGCTGACGCGCCCATACTGGGCATCGTAATTGTTGGTGAGAACGGTGAATTCCTGAGTGGCGTTAAGCGACGGCGCGAAGGCAATACCCCGATCCGGCCGCGTGCTGGTAACACCGTCGATCAGTGTTTCATTCTCGCCCTGTCGTCCCCCGCTGATGGCCACCCCGTTTATGTTGCCCGATGCATAAAGTTCCATCGAACCCCAGTAGGTGCTCGTCTTGATCACGCCGGGGAGAGTATATTGAAGTTGATACAAATTGCGTCCATTAGTGGGAACGCTTTCAATCACGCGATTTTCGATCAGTGCCGAACGTGACGCCGATTCCGTTTGCAACTGTGGCGGCTCTCCCATAACAGTGACAGCCTCGGAAATGGACCCGACCTCAAGGCGCAGATCGACATCAAATTTATCGGAAGAGCTCAACCGAATGCCTTGGCGAACCAATTTCTTAAAGCCCGGCTTATCCACAGTTACCTTGTAGGTTCCCGGAGAAAGAAAGTTGACCACATACCGGCCAAGACTATTGGACGTCTCAACCGAATCACTATTCCGATCCACATTGGTGACAGTAATGGTAGCGCCCGAGATTGCGGCTCCGCTAGGGTCCGTAATTTCACCAGAGAGAGAGGCACGAAATTCCTGTGCTCCGGCGCTGGAGATCAACAATAGGACAGCGAACATGGGTTTGAGCATAAAGATAGATCTTCCTGTACGAAGTATTGGGACAATTCTACACCCTGTTTAGGACGATTGCATGGCGCGCTAAGAATTCTCGCCTCCCCTTTTTGTGGTTAGATTAAACTAATATTTTCTAGCTGGAGGATTCCCATGCGTCGTAACCTCGTTCTCGCTTTATTGATTCCTACTGCAACAACCATGGGACTGCAAGCGCAGCCAAAGGTCATAAGCGCGGATGATGGATGGACGGCCGATTCAAAGAAGTTGATCCGAGGCCGAGAACTCCCGGCGTCCGCCATCGTCACATTCAAGAAGCCCACTAATGGCAAAGCTTCGGCCCTCGTACTTGATTGCCCAGGGGAAGGAATTCATTTCTACTCTTGTCCAACCGGATCTTGTAAGCCTTCGATCTGTGGTGACAAAGCGGATGGAGTTTTAAAGCTTTCCGAGGAGAGTGCCCACGGCCCGATGAAGCGGATTTCAGCACTATTTGAGGAGCGGGAGCCTAAGAATTACGTGACGGCCGCCGCGCGAGCCGGTGGAAGTCCAACCGACGCGCTGTTACTTTCGGACTCTCGCGGTATTCACTGGGGACCGGCTTTACGCCGTATTCTTGAAGGACACTATTGCCTCATCGTGCAGCATCTTGGAAAGCAACAGGCGGCAAAGACGTTCCTCATCAACTGGGACTCCGCGGTGGATCCTCAAGGCATCACGCCGGCTTCTGGACTTGCGCCAGGTGGATACCGACTTGAAAAAGGCGCCGTCGAAAACTGCAGGGCCGACCCGGAGTCCGTACCAGCCTGGGTTGTCATCGCCCCTGAAGGCGAGTTCAAAAAGCTGAATGGCGATTGGTCGCGGACCGTCACCTCGCTGGACAAGCTGTCTGAAGTCTCAACTTTGAGCACTGTTGCGGCCGCGCGCCATGCTTTCATGGCAAGCATGGCCGAAATTGTTGAACAGCAAAGCACCAAGAGGTAATGGGACGATGAATCCATTTCTGAGCTTCCATTTCTGGCGCGGCGTGGCTATTATCATCGCAGCGGCAGCCCTTACTTGGGTTCTGGAGTATAGGGGTTGGTTCGATAGTTTAGAAGGAGTTGCTTTTGATTTTCTGCATTCCATGGTGACGCCCGGATCGGAAAAAGAAATCTCGAACAGGATCATCATAGTGGACATCGACGAAGACTCTTATACGAACTGCTTCGATGGCGTTGCTCCACTAAACGAGGAGAGGGTTCTGGAGCTCGTAAAGGAAGTGGCGAGCCGCAAACCGTCAGTCGTGGGAATTGATCTTCTAACGGAATCAAAGAAATACGCGGGCCTATATCTGAATAAATTCAATCCTCTGCGAGACAACCAGCCATCGAAGATTTGGGCGGTGGATTCCTTCAAAAGTGGAGATGAATCAGGGCACGAGCGACTTAACAAGTCGTCATTTGTTCTGGGATTCAACGTAAGAGCACCTCCCCCGGAATTGAAATGGGCCCCTCCCATTTATCCCCAGGAAGGAGATGCTCATGTGCGGCGCTATCCCAGGAACTTCGCCCTTTCCACGGGTGCTTCGGAACCTTTGGTTGTGAAGACCTGGGCTAGGGCGGTGGCCGAAGAATACCGTCGGCCAGTGGGGAGCGAACTGGACCATGGCCCCGAACAGGTCTTCCTTATGCACAGAAAAAACGTTCGATGGATTCCGGCGCGAAGTTTTCTCGATGCCTGCAAGCCTCCCAAGGAAGCAGGCAGCCATTCCGACAACCCTTTAACAAGATTGGGCGAAAAGTTAACCCTCAACGATCAGGAAATCTCCAAGGTATTAGAAAACCAAATCGTCCTCATTGGTGGATCATTCCACCATAAGGACGAACACCTGGGACCAGCGGGTGAGATTTCTGGCATCGCCCTCAATGCCGCGGCAGTGGAAGCTGAACTTTCCGGCGACTTCCTCCGCGAATGGCCACGCTGGAAAATGTTCATACTCGACGTCCTGGTTGGTGTGATCTTGCTATTTTTTGAAATCAGATCTCCTGCAAAAACGGTTCGGGACAAGTTCATCCACGTTGCCATCGCAGCGTTTGTTCTCTTCTTAATAAGCGCCGGAATGATGTATTTCAACATTCTTTGGTTGGGTTGGAACGGACTCCTCCTAGGCATGCTCGTTGTATTGATTATTGAACTAAATGTCGAAAACCCAAAAATGAACGAACACCATTCCAATTAGCCGTTGCATTTTTCGGCCGTCTGCCCAGGAGCGATGCCCAAAACAATCTCCGCGGCGCTATCACTTTTCAGCATTGTCGGAGTTTGTTTCTTGCCATGCTTTCTAAGCACGGTGGCCCCAACTTCTGCTTGCACAACTTGGAATAAATCTTTAAGCTGGACGCATCCCTTCGATTCCCGAAGTTTGCGAATCAAGGCGCCAGTGAAATAACCATGACCATCCGCCTCATATGCCAATTGATCCGCCTGACAGGAACTGAGCACATACCTCCCCGCTCCTTCACGCAGCCGCTTCATGTCCTCGTCCGATAGCGACTGTCCTGGATTAGCCGCGCCACTGTGGCAGGTGTCAAAAATACTGACAGTTCTTTGCGCCAGACAACGATTCACAAGGATTCCGGATATGTCCACCATAGGAAGAGCACTCCCAAAAATGGAGTCACGGCTGGAAACATCCGTATCATATGTGTACAAATAACTGACGCCTCGATGATCGTCAGCCCGCGAAGATCCGTGGGTGGAAAAGTACACCACCACCACATCCCTGCTCCCCGCCCGCCGGGCAATGGTGTTTAGCCGCGCCTTGATTTGCGCGGTAGTCGCCTGGCCGTTCGTCAAAAGAAAAACGTGTGCCGGCGGGAAGCGGCCCACTTTCGGGTCGCACAGCAACTCGGCAAAAGCAGTGGCATCGGCGTCGGCGTAGTGCAAAGGAGAGGCGCCAGTTTCAGGATTGAACTTGCTGGCTCCAACTACCAGCGCCCACTTCTGCTCCACAAGACCCAGATCGGCGTTGAGTTTCGGCACGGCCAAGTGGAAAGGGTCCAACCCTTCCGCCAGTGCTTCTGATCCGTACCGTTTGGCCGCCGCCAGATCTCTACTCTGCTGCGCCTCATCCTTCTTCAGACGCTTGAGACAAAGTTGTCTCAAATAATAGGCATCTCCCAGGCTGATATCCAAATCAAGGGCGCCACGGATGCCGCTCAAAGCGGAATCTACCGCCTTGGCTGAAGGGTTCACCGGCAACTGTTCCAAGACTTGAGTCAACCTGTCCCGCGCCGCGCCGCGCTTGTTGAGCCCGTCCCTGTCCTGGGCACAGACTGAAGCCGCCGCCGCGATTGCCAACCATTTTCGCCGTGTCATGGAAGTTTTTAGAATTGTGACTATTTGGTTGTCTGTTTTTTGGGAGCAGCCGGCGGGGTCGCAGGCCGGGCTACGGGACGAATCGGAGCCGCCCCCACTTTCTTGCGCATTTCATTCTGCACTTCAATGGGTAGATTAGCCTCTTTGATTGCCAGTACGGTCTGTACATCTACCGGATTAAAATCGAGCGGCGCGCTTTTGATGATCTCGATGATCTGCTCTTTGGGGATATCCGCTTTGTGCAGTTTGATGATATCCGACACCGAATTTGCCTTTCCAGTTCCCCCACTGCGGGGAGTAGCAACCTGCGTAACCGAAGGAGAGGATTTAACGGCGGGCGGCAACTTCCCATCCGCCTTTTGCTGATCGTCAAGCGTCTTGTATCTGGCAATCGAGTCTCTTAACCGCGCAACCGTCTCAACGAAATATTTCTCTTTGCGGTTAGACTCCATCGCCTTGTCGTACATTTCCTGAGCTAGAAAAAGATTTGTCCGCTGATCTTTATATCCCTTGGCCTCGTACGATATAGCCTCGTAAACAAGGCCCAAGTCGTACAGCCGATAAGATTCATCCTCAGCACCAGGAAACGCACCGGCCGATTCAAGTTCCTGAAGCGCGCGCGCCCACAACTTCTGGTCCATCAGCACCGCTGCCCGATTCAGACGATCTTCGCCGTTGGCGACTCTTACCTGAAGCGGCAAGCTAGTATTTCCCAATTTCGCGCTGATATCCTCGACCGCTTTTCGAATCAGAATTTGCTTCAGGTCCTCCGTGCTGGTGGGAACAGAATCGGTCGATCCTTTCATTCCGGGAATCTTGTTCTTCAAGCCCGTGAGCATGTTGGTTCCCTTACCGGCGCCTTCCACGGAGGTTTTGTCGTAACTTACTCTGACGTTGTCAGCATCGTGAACCCTTCCCTGCCGGTCAAGAACACGGTAGGCAACGTTCAACGATCCCGTCCAATGATCGGTCACGGTAGTGGCGTTTCCAGCGTGTTGCGTTGCTTTGGTGGGATTGGGAGCGGAATAGCCGGTAACGTTCATATAGAGCGTCCAATCAGCGTCTCTAATATTTGATTTCAACACCAGTGTCTTCTCATTCTTGACGATTTCCGTGCCCAGCATGGTCAGAAGGCTCACCAACACGGGCTGATATTCGTGATTAGTAGCGGCGCCTTGAAACGCCACTGATGTGTTCGCCAGCCTGACCAAAGCCGGCTTTCGCACCTCAAGGTGAATTGTTTTCTTGTGGAGAGTGCTGAAGCCCGGACCAGCCAGTGCGATGTACTGACTAATCGCTGCACACGTAAGAAAAAACGGGTATATCGCGAAACCATTTGAGTTCACGCTAGTCTCCTTGCAGATTCGTCCCATTTTATGTCAAACCAAAAAAGATAAATATAGGCGATGTAACTCCATTGACTCATACCTAAGCTCGAATCACAACCGATTCGACCTTTCCCGAGATCCATACAAATACCATTGAATCTAAACCTTAGCCGTCGCACGGCGAACGGCCCAAACCATCAGAACAAAAAACCTGTGTGCCATACTTCAATCGACCGTAGTGGATTGGCCAAAAGTTGGAATCCAAGCGGTTTGTTTAGGTTCGCAAACAGAGCGGTCAAGGAGGACGCCGAAGTGCTCATGCACGACAACACAAAACGAAAAAGCCCTCCCCGAAGGGAAGGCTCTTCCAACAACTCGACCAATGAACCGGAACTATGCCGTGCGGTTCGCTTCGCCTTTCAGGCCCACAAGAGCCGCCTGCGCCGCCGCCAACCGTGCGATCGGCACACGATACGGCGAACAGCTCACGTAATCCATCCCAACCCGGTAGCAGAACTCCACCGACGAAGGCTCCCCGCCATGCTCGCCGCAGATGCCGACTTCCAAGTCCGGCTTAGTCTGGCGGCCCAACTTCACCGCCATCTCCACCAGCTTGCCCACGCCGCCTTGATCCAGCACGCCGAACGGATCCGCCGCGAAGATCTTCAAGTTCTCATACTCTTTCGAGAACTTAGTGTAGTCGTCGCGGGACAGGCCCATTGTCGTCTGCGTCAAATCGTTGGTGCCGAAGCTGAAGAATTCCGCCTCGGTTGCAATCTCATCCGCCGTAATTGCCGCGCGCGGAATTTCGATCATCGTGCCGATCATGTAGTGCTGATCTTTCAAGCCGGCCTTGCCAAGAACTTCCTCGGCGATCGCTTTCACGATAGCCTTCTGATGCGCCAGTTCCTTCACCGAACCCACCAGCGGAATCATCACTTCGGGAATTACCTTCACGCCCTTCTTGGCCACTTGCGCCACCGCCTCGAAGATTGCCCGGGCCTGCATTTCCGTGATTTCCGGATACGTGATACCCAGGCGGCAACCGCGGTGGCCCAGCATCGGGTTGAACTCGTGGAGTTCTTCGACGCGCGCCAGCAGTTCTGGCATTTTCTTCTTCAACTCGCCCACAGCACAGCCGTAGGTGGCCGCCATTTCCTTCTTTTCCTTGGCAGTGGCATGCGGCAACTTCGCCACGTCCACCATCAAGTGCTCACGCTTGGGAAGGAACTCGTGCAGCGGAGGATCAAGCGTACGGATCACAACCGGGAAGCCGTCCATCGCCTTGAACAAGCCGGCGAAATCGGAACGTTGCATGCCCAGCAACTTCGTCAACGCCTTCTTGCGATCCTTCACGTTGTCGGTCAGAATCATCGCCACAACGTGCGGCAAGCGGTCTTCGGCGAAGAACATGTGCTCTGTGCGGCACAGCCCGATGCCTTCAGCGCCGAACTTGCGCGCAACCTTTGCATCATGCGGAATGTCGGCATTGGCGCGGACGCCAAACTTGCCGCGGAACTCATCGGCCCAGCTCATGAATTCAGCAAACACGCCACTGCTTGGGTCGGGTTCGTTGGTCTTGGCTTGGCCCAGATAAACAATGCCGGTAGTGCCGTCCATCGAAATCCAATCGCCTTCCTTAACCGTGACGCCGGCGCAAGTAAACACTTTCTTGGCTTCGTCGATGCGGATTTCACCCGCGCCCACGATGCAGGGCCGACCCATACCACGGGCCACCACCGCGGCGTGCGAAGACTTGCCGCCGATTGCGGTAAGAATACCCTTCGCCGCATCCATGCCCGCGATGTCGTTCGGCGTTGTTTCCTTACGGACCAGGATGACGGGAGACTTAGCAGAGGCAGCCACAACGTCTTCAGCCGAGAAGTAGCAACGGCCCACGGCGGCTCCAGGCGAAGCAGCAATGCCGGTGGTCAGGTTCTTCAAGGTCTTCAAAGACGGCCCGTCAAACACAGGGTGCAACAGCTGATCCAACTGAGCCGGAGCCACGCGCATAACGGCTTCCTGTTTGTTGATCAACCCTTCCTTATGCATTTCAACGGCAAGCCGCAAAGCGGCCGGACCGGTGCGCTTTCCATTACGGGTTTGCAGCATGTACAGGGTGTTGTCTTCGACGGTGAACTCGAAGTCCTGCATGTCTTTGTAATGCTTTTCAAGGCTGTTGGTGATATCGCGCAGCTGTTTATAGACAGCGGGCATTGCCTTCGCCAATTCGGCAATCGGGCTAGGGGTGCGGATTCCGGCGACCACGTCTTCGCCTTGGGCGTTGATCAGGAATTCGCCGTAAAACACCTTTTCGCCGGAAGCAGGATCACGCGTGAAACCGACCCCTGTGGCCGACGATTCGCCGAGGTTGCCGAACACCATCGCCTGAACATTTGCAGCCGTGCCGATTTCGTCTGGAATTTTTTCCATCTTGCGATAGTAGCCAGCCTTGGGATTCCACCAGGAACGGAACACGGCATCACGCGACATCTTCAATTGAACGTGCGGATCCTGCGGGAATTCCTTGCCGGTTTCCTTCTTCACCAACTTCTTGTAATCGAGGATGATCGAAGCCAAGTCGTCGGCGTTCAGGTCGGTATCCAACTTTACCTTGCGCTTCTTCTTCATTGCGTCGAAGATGTGGTTGAACTTTTCCATGTGGATGTCCAAGGCCACTTCGCCGAACATTTGCAGGAAGCGGCGATAGCAATCGTTGGCAAAGCGGGGATTGTTGGATTTTTGAGCCAACACCTGAACCGTGACGTCGTTCATGCCCAGATTCAGAATGGTGTTCATCATGCCGGGCATGGAGAACTTCGCTCCGCTGCGAACGCTCAGCAAAAGTGGATCAGTGGCGCTGCCCAGTTTCTTGCCCGTGCGCTCTTCCAAAAGGCGAAGTGCGACGTCCATTTGATCTTCGATTTCTTGGGGAACTTTGTTTCCATTCTCGAAGTAAATCGTGCAAACTTCGGTGGAAATCGTGAAGCCTGGAGGCAGTGGAATTCCGGCCAAACTCATCTCGGCAAGGCCAGCGCCCTTGCCGCCTAGAACTTCCTTCATTGAACCATTGCCGTCGGCCGTACCTGCGCCCCAGCTAAAAACGTGTTTCTTCATCCAGCATCTCTCCTGTGAGGTTAAAAAGAAAAAATCAGCCCGTCACGATCTCCGAAAAATCGGCGATCGAGGAAAACTCACTCAACAATCCGGCAAGCATGGCCAGACGGTTGTTGCGCACGGATTGGTCCTGCGCGTTCACCATGACCTTGTCAAAAAACTGATCCACGGCGGGACGAAGCCCGGCGATGGTTTCAAGCGAAGCTTGATATGGCAGACCTTTCAGTTTACCGCGCAATGACTCGGCGGCCGCGTGTAAGTGCTTCTCAGCATCTTCGGTCATCAAAGCGGCGTTGAATATTCCGCCAGTGAAGTTCGCCTGCGTCACAATGTTTTTCATGCGCTTAAAGCTGGCGGCCAGGGGCTCGAAATTTTCGGTGGGACGAACGGCCTGGATCGCTTTCAGGCGCTCGTGCGCATCTACCACGTCGTCGGACCCAGCGGCTAGCACGGCATTCACTTCGTCGTACTTGAAGCCTTGAATTTCGCGGAAGTAATATTTCAGCCGGTCAAGGAAGAATTCTTCCAGTTGAGCGTCGCCACCAAGGATCTTCTTAAGCGAAACGCTCCAGCCGCCTTCGATGAGGATCTTAACAACGCCCTGAGCGGCGCGGCGCAACGCGAAGGGATCCTTCGATCCGGTGGGCATCATGCCGACGCTGAAACATCCGCGCAATGTGTCTAGCTTATCGGCTAAACCCAGAGCCTGACCGGTCTTGGTGGCAGGAATGGAATCATCCATGCTGAGCGGCTTGTAATGCTCGTAGATGGCCGTGCAAACTGCTTCTTTTTCGCCTTGGGCTTTGGCGTACAGGCCGCCAACGATGCCTTGCAGGTCGGTGAATTCCTTCACCATCTCCGTGGTCAAATCGGCCTTAGCCAGGTGCGCGGCGCGAGCGGCATCGTCACCGCCGAGTTCGCGGGCGAGGTCAATCATGCGATTTGTCTTTTCGAGATACGAGCCAAGTTTGGCCTGAAAAGTGACCTTGCTCAAATCATTGACACGATCGGCAAGCTTTTTCCGCTGATCAACGTCCCAGAAGAATTTCGCATCGTTGAAGCGGGCGCGAAGCACGCGTTCGTTACCGCGCTGCACGATGCGCTCGTTGTCGTTGTCGATGTTCATCACCGCGACAAACTGGTTCGACAACTCGCCGTCAGCCCTTTCGACGGAGAAGTTCTTCTGGTGGTGGCGCATCACCATCACCAGCACTTCTTTGGGTAATTGAAGGAAGCTTTCATCGAAACTGCCCATAATGGGCGTCGGCCATTCCGTGATGTAGGTCAGAACGTGAAGCAACTTTTCGTCGGTCTTGACGTTGGCGCCTAATTTGGCGATGCCGTCCAGAATACGCTGCTTGCGTTCAGCGGCGCGTACCAGCACGAAGTTTTCTTGTAAGCTTCGTTCATAGTTTTCATAGGTGAGCGGAATAGCAGCCTTCGAGCCCAGACGCCGATGACCGTACGTGACGTTCCCCGTCTTGACGCCGGCCAATTCGAAGTTAACAACTTCGCCGCCAAGCAATGCGACGATCCAGCGAATGGGACGAATGAAGCGTGGACCTCCCTTCCCTGTCCAATACATCGTCTTCGGGAAGTAGAGCTTCAAAATCAGATCAGGCAACGCTTCGGCCAGCACGGGAGCGGTGGCGCGACCAACGGTTTTCTTACGATAGCCGAAGTATTCGCCCTTATCCGTGGTCAGGGTTTCAAGGGCGTCGACCGTGACGCCATTCTTCTTGGCGAAGCCACCAGCGGCCCCGGCTCCAGCCGACTTCGGTGGACCTGTTACTAGCTCTTCACCATCACTCTGCCCTGCGGGCAAGCCTTCAGCCCACAGCACCAAACGACGCGGCGAAGCGTCAACCGCTTGCACCGAACCGCCGAGTTTGCTGGCCGCAAGCAAAGCCGAAAAATCCTTACTGAGTTGTTCCAGCGCGGGCTCAATCATCCAATCAGGAATTTCTTCGGCGCCAATTTCGAGCAGGAAGTTCATCGGACGGCCTCCTGCGCAACCCAAGCCTGCGCAACGCCAACAGCCAACTTCCTTACCCGGGCAATCACTCCGACCCGCTCCGTCACCGAGATCGCGCCGCGAGCATCGAGCAAGTTAAAGTTGTTCGAGCATTTCAAAACATGCTCGTAAGCTGGCAGCAGTGGATAGCGCCGCTTGTCTTCATAATCGGCAAATCCGTCAATCAGACGCTGGCTCTCCTTTTCATGAAGGGCGAACAGCTTCCACAGCATGTCCACATCGGCCATCTCGAAGTTGTAAACCGAGCTCTGCAATTCGTCGTTGTACCGAACGTCGCGATAAGCAAACCCAGGCGCCCAGGCAATATCGTAAACGCTTTCCACGCCTTGCAGGAATGCAGTTAAGCGTTCCAAACCATAGGTTATTTCCGCCGGCACAAGTTCCAGATCCACGCCGCCGCACTGTTGGAAATAGGTGAACTGCGTCACTTCCATACCGTCCAGCATCACCTGCCAACCGATACCCCAGGCGCCCAAAGTCGGCGATTCCCAGTTGTCTTCTTCCAGTTTCAAGTCGTGTTTGGAGAGATCGATGCCGATGGCTTCCAAGCTGCCCATGTATTGCTCCAACACGTCGACCGGAGTTGGCTTCAGTATCACCTGCAATTGCTGGTGCTTGTATAAGCGGTTAGGATTGTCGCCATAGCGGCCATCGGCGGGCCTGCGGCTGGGCTGCACGTAGGCCACTTTGTACGGCTTCGGCCCCAGCACGCGAAGGAATGTTTCCGGGCACATGGTTCCGGCGCCCACTTCCATGTCGTAAGGTTCTTGAATAATGGCCCCGCGTTCGGCCCAATATTGTTTTAGCTTGAACAGCGTTTGTTGGTATAGGTCCATTGCAAAAATCTACAGGGATTCCAGAATCGGAACGGTGATTAAACGGCGTTCAGCGTGGCTTTCAATCGACCGCACCATTTGACGGCGAAGGTCGGCGCCAAGCGCGCGGCTTGCGTCAATGGGGACAATCTCAACAATCGGCTTCCGCGCCATTTCCCGCGCCAAGTTCAAGGAATCCTCACTCACTCGCAATTCCGGAAGAAATCCGGAAAGTTTGACGGCCCAGAAGCTGAAGTAGTTCACTGCCAGCCAGGGCCCATTGGCCGGGTGGGTGCGCAGTTGAGTTACCACCGCGCTAAGCAACCGGAAAAACTTCTCATTCTCTTCATGAGGCGGCAGCAGGTGCTCTGAAACTTCAGCCAAAAAATCAAGCGCCACACTCATTGCATAATCTCCTGCCAGGCCGAAGGGACTGGCAAGCATCTCACAACTGTTCAACCGTGCAAGCTCTGCGTTTTCCCGCTGATAGTATTCCATGCGGACTAACGAGAGCCTTTCCAGACCTGCTCCAAAGGGGCTTTTCGGTTTACGGGCGCGCTTGGCGACACCGCGCATTTTGCCTTCATCCTTGGTGAAAAAGCTGACGATGAGGTCGGCTTCCCCAAAGGGATACGTTCGTAAAGTGAAGGCTTCGCTGGACCGTGCTGGCAACGGGACTTGAGCCTGAAATTGGAGTCTAAAGAATTAGGGTATCACAGGCGGGTGGGGGATCATTTCGGGTAGGGGATAATGCTGTCGATTGAATAAGTTCCATTGAGATGATCGAAGTAGAAGCGCCAATCGTCGTTAACCCGAGCTTGCCACCTCTCTGACCGTCCGTCAAACTTTTTTGCACGAAGCGATGGATGCCGAACGTCTCGCGATAGTAAGCTCATTTGTTTGATTAAAGCCCTTTGGACCGCGAGCGGCGCAGCTGCTAATTCATCAATAGCACGTTCCGTGAGCTCAACCCGCGTGATCGGCTATTTCTGCTGCTTTGCTCTTGCTTTGAGCTCTCGCTTCAAAAACTTGACAGCTTCCGGACCGGTGAAAGGTCCATAAACTCGACCATTCTTTCTGTCTTCGTCCGCCTCCGCAAATCGCTGTTCGATGTATCGGCGCTGTTCTGGCGTGTATTCATCATCCTCTACTACTGGAGCTTTGGGGTTGAGAACAAGGGTGCCGCTCGAAATCCTTGCATCGAGAACAACACCTTCCTTGATCCCGATCTTCGAGCGGAGACGTGGAGGAATCGTGATTCTTCCGTTGGCTTGAACTATGAGTGTCACTGGGAGAGCGTCGTTTAGTTATTAGGATATCGCGAAACCGAATGGATAACGGGTCGTCACGAAACAGGCCTGGATTAAAAAATCCGCGCACACACTGGCCCTACGCCGTTGAACCCTTTATAATGCCCTTTTCCCCTAAAAACTTGAAATGCTCCTTTACGCCATAACCATCTTCCTCTCCGCCTTCCTACTTTTCCAGGTTCAACCGATGATCGCCAAGATCATTCTGCCGTGGTTCGGCGGGTCGGCGGCCGTCTGGAATACTTGCATGCTGTTCTTCCAAGCCGCGCTGTTAGCGGGCTACGGGTATGCTCATTGGATCGTTCAGAAGCAGCGCACAGAACGACAGATCAAGATTCACAGCATACTGCTCGCCGTGAGTGTGCTGGCGCTGCCCATTCTGCCGGGCAACAATTGGAAACCGAGCGGGACGGAAAATCCATCCATCGCCATTTTGGTGCTTCTGTTGGCCACCATCGGATTGCCTTATTTCCTTCTATCGACAACAAGCCCGCTGTTGCAGGCTTGGTACACGCGACAGTTTCAAGGGGCGATTCCTTATCGTCTATTTGCGCTTTCAAACTTTTCCTCGTTGCTCGCGCTGCTGAGCTACCCGCCGCTGGTGGAACCGAACTTCAGTGCAAAAGTGCAGGCCTACGGATGGTCTGCCGCGTATGCCGTGTTTGTGGCGCTCTGCATCTTCACGGCTTGGAAAAGCAAAGATGCGGTCTACGAAAGTCATAACGACGAAGGCTATGCCAATGCCGCGCCGCCTTCAATTGGCGACCAGTTGATGTGGACGGGGCTGGCGGCATGCGCCTCGATTCTGCTACTGACGATCACCACGCACTTGACCCAGGACGTGGCGGCCATTCCGTTCCTTTGGTTGATTCCGCTGGTCCTCTATTTGCTGACGTTTATCCTTGCATTTGAGACTTCGAAGTTTTACTACCGGCCGGTGTTTCTGCCGTTGGCATTCTTATCGCTGGGTCTGGTTTCCTGGATGTTGAAACCGGATCGAGCCAGTTGGCTGCCGGCTTGGTTCATGGACCCGTCGGATTGGGGCATGCCGAGGATGATTGCCGGATATTCAGCCGCGATGTTTTTCATGGCATTGGCTTGCCATGGAGAACTGGCGCGGTTGAAGCCGCACCCGCGCTATTTGACAAGCTTCTATTTCATGCTTTCGGTTGGTGGAGCGGTGGGTGGCACATTTGTCGGATTGATCGCGCCTAACCTTTTCAACGCCTATTACGAGTTCCCTGGCGGACTGGCATTGACGGCAATTCTACTCTGCCTGGCGATGGTTCGTGGCGAGGAAGAATGGATAGAACAAAGCAAGCTGCGTATGGCTGGTCTTGCGGTGATCGTTCTTTTTTTGGGCGCTTTTATGGTGCAACTAGGGCGCGTAGTGCGTTATGAACTTGTCGGCTATCGCGTGGTTATGCGGAATTTCTACGGGCAGATTCGCACGGAGGAAGAGAATGGCGTCCGCAAGTTGATGCATGGAGTGATCAACCATGGGCAGCAGTTTTTGGCTCCTGACAAGCGTCGGCTGATCACTAACTACTATTGCACCGAATCGGGCGTTGGCAAGCTGATGCTTTCACGCAAGTCTGGTGTGGCGCAGCGCGTTGGGATTGTGGGACTGGGCACTGGAAACCTGACGGCGTACGGGAAGAAAGGGGATTCGTATCGTGTTTACGAAATCAATCCGCAGGTAATTGAGCTGGCTAATTCGGAGTTCAGTTATTTGAAGGACGCTGAGGCGCCAGTGGAAATCGCGCTGGGCGATGCACGGCTTTCGCTTGAACGTGAGCCGATTCAGAATTTCGATGTGTTGACGATTGATGCCTTCTCGGGCGATGCCGTACCTGTGCACTTACTGACCAAGGAAGCATTCGGTCTTTACTGGAAGCACATGAAGCCGAACGGCGTGCTGGCAGTGCATATTTCCAACAAGTATTTAGAGTTGAAGCCAGTGGTCGCGGCCAGCGCGGAGAGCGTTGGGAAGAAGGGTTTGGTGATTGAGTACGATGAATCGGACGATCCGGGTGAGGTTTGCTTCGGTTCCACCTGGGTGCTTGTGATGGCCGAGGAGACTGCGGACAGTCTGCCTAATTTAGTGCGGCAGGGCGAGTTCCTAAAACCCGACCCAAACTTCCGAACTTGGACGGACGGGTTCTCCAACATGTTTGGAATATTAAAGCGATGAGTTAGTTTAATCAGTTAGTTCGGGTCGACTTTGATCACAGGTATCGTTACCTGTTCCGAGGAGCCTTCCTTTACTTCAACTCTTCCGCCATCATTTTGGAAGCGGCGCATGAAATCGGGGTCGGTATAATTGTCTGCCATGATTTCCGTCCAGGCATAGACACGATACTTACCTGGGGCCAGACCTGCTACATGGAATTTTCCGTCGGCATCGGTGGTTGCAGTTTTGATTAAGTAAGGCTGCATGGGCTGTGCGGGGTCGGGCAGAATTGTCACGGGGCGGCCAACAGCTGCTTTTTCGCCTTCCTTTACCGTGCCGTCAACCGAACCTGCTTTTTCACCAAGAATGATTTCGAGTTTTGAGCCCGTTGCGGCGCTGCTCAAGTCGACGCCGGTTAAGGTAACATCTTGGGCGTCAAGCCGGACTGACTTGATGTAGGTATCGCCGAGACCAGACATCCTCAAAGTAAACGGTTCGCGCGAGGCGCCTTCCAGTTTGAAGCTCCAATCGTCGTTTACTTCAGCTTCCACTTCGGCCATTGGGAGACCACTTAGCGGCCTGAGAGTCAGCAAAACTCGCCCTAGGTCGGCTTCCTTGCCGGACTCAGTCTTCACGATTCCAGTGAGTGTCACCGGTTCGGCGCAAAGAATATTGACGTTATCCATGTGCCCGCTGGATACGGTTACGAGGCTTTTTCCCAGGACGGCTTCGTTCCTTTTGTCGGAGCGGATAATAACGGCCTGATAGGCGGCTGGTTGGACGTTCAGCAATTCGAAAGTGCCGTCGCTGCGGACCGAAGTAGAAAGGCCCATGCCGTTGTTCATCAGGACGGCGTTACGGTCGGCGGGAAGTAGACTGACGCGCATACCGCGTTTCTTTGCCTCCTCGGTCGCCGCCACACCAGACACCTTGCCACGCACTCGGAAAGTGGCGGAGCGGCCTAATTGAAAGCTGAGACCTGTGATCTCGCCTCCAGCCGGGAGTTGAATTAATGAAGCAGTGGTTGAATCGATCGAGCCTGGATAGAAGGTGGGGACATAATCGTCGGGGGCCATCTTCTCTACTTGCCCGCGCGGGGGGCCTCCGCCAAAACCGCCTGGGCCACGAAATCCGCCTCCTGGTCCGCCTCTGCCACCAGAAGCGGTGGCCATAACTATGTAGTTGCCAGCAGGTAAATTGAAGATGCGGAAATCGCCTAAGTCGTTGGTGGTGGCTGAAGAGGTGATGGATGCGCGACGCCGGCCACCGATAGCGGTGACCTTCAGAACGCTAACTTGGACGCGCTGCATTGGCTCGTTATCCGTATCCAGCACTTTGCCTGCAATGGCTCCTTGCGGAACCAATTTTACGTCGATGCCGGTGACGGCTTGCCCAGCAATAATTTCGATCGTCGAAGAGCGGCCGGGGGGGCTGTAGCGCTGAGGGATAAATCCATTTCTTTCGATCGAGATCTGATAGCTACCAGCAGGCAGCAGATCGAAGGCGAACTTACCGTCGACGCTAGTGGAGAGTTGACGCGAAGTTCCAGCGCCGCGGCTCAAGGAACTAATCGTGACGCTGACTTTTCGTAGCGGCTCCATGGTCTGGGAATTGACTACCTGCCCTTCCAAGCGCGCAGTCGCCGGAGCAACCGTCTTCTGTTGTTGCGCAAAAAGGGAAGTTGCGGCCAGAAATATTACGATTCGCATGTCCATTACCTTTATAAACGCTTCGGCCTTCGAAATGTTACGGCGCTGACCGCTTTGTGCGGCCAGCGCCGCAAGATTTGACCTTCTTGATAAAACTCGGCTAAGCCTGCTTCAAGGCTTGGTCGAGATCCCAGAGGATATCTTCAATGTCTTCGATACCGACGGAGAGACGGATCATGTCGGGTTGCACGCCGGCTGCTTGCTGCTGTTCGGCGCTGAGTTGTTGATGGGTGGTGGAGGGTGGGTGAATTACCAAACTGCGGGCGTCGCCAACGTTGGCCAAGTGTGAGAACATTTTGAGCGCATCGACAAACTTCTTGCCCGCCGCATAACCGCCTTTAATTCCGAAACTGAAGACGGCTCCGGCGCCTTTGGGCATGTATTTCTTGGCGAGCTTATGATACGGGCTGGACTTGAGACCTGGATAGGCGACCCACTTCACTTTCGAGTGCCCTTCCAGATGCTTGGCGACCGCCGAGGCATTCGAAACGTGGCGTTCCATGCGCATGCCGAGCGTTTCCACGCCTTGGATGAACAGGAAGCTGTTGAAGGGGCTAAGGCAGGGACCCAAGTCGCGAAGGCCTTCCACGCGGGCCCTTAAAATGAACGCGATGTTGCCGAAAACTTCGGCGAAGTTCATGCCGTGATAAGCAGGGGAAGGTTTGTTGAGGATTGAGTGAGCGCTCTTTTTCCAATCGAACTTGCCGCTTTCGACGATGACGCCGCCAATAGAGTTGCCGTGTCCACCGATAAACTTGGTCATGGAGTGCAGCACGATGTCGGCGCCGTGTTCGATCGGCCGACACAAGTAGGGCGAGGCGAAAGTGTTGTCGATCACGAGGGGCAAGCCGGCATCGTGAGCTATTTTGGCGACGGCGGCGATGTCGACGATATTGCCACGAGGATTGGAAATTGTTTCGGCGTAGATAAGCTTCGTTTTCGGCGTGATCGCTTTCTTGAAATTCTTCGGGTCGTCGGGCTCAACAAAAATTGTATTTAGGCCCATACGGCGGAAACTTACATCGAACTGGGTGTAGGTTCCTCCGTACAAGGTGCTGGAAGCCACCATGTCGTCGCCCTGCTCCATCAGCGAGTTAATGGTTAGCAACTGAGCTGATTGTCCGCTGGCGACGGCGAGCGCAGCGGCGCCGCCTTCTAGGGAAGCAATCCTCTCTTCAAGAGCCCCTGTTGTGGGGTTCATGATTCGAGTGTAGATATTGCCGAATTGCTGCAGGCCAAACAGCGCGGCCGCATGATCGGAGTTTTCAAAGGTGAAGGAAGTTGTCTGGTAAATGGGCACTGCGCGGGCTCGGAGCGATGTGTCAGGGTCGTAACCGGCGTGCAGCGCGCGGGTGTTAAAGCCCAAAGGGCGTTCGATTTTTTTGTCGGCCATACGGCGCTATTTTAACCAATCGTCGAGATGCTCGCTGACAAAATTATCGTCGTTCAAATGGGGATAGGCTTTGCGGACACGGTCGATCTCTTCAAATTGACCTGGAGAGAGGGATTCGTGAGGATCGAGGCACCAGATTCCTTCGAGCAAACCTTGACGGCGCAGAACCTCGTGAATGCCTGCGATGCAGCCGCGGAATTGGTTGGCGGCGTCGAAAAATGCGGCGTTAGCGTCGGTCACCTGGGCGGCAAGAGTGAGTGTCTTGTGGGTGATCAATTTTTGCTTGGCCAGTTTGTCGCGCATTTCGACGGCTTTTTTGGTCCATACAGCCCAGTGGCCCAGCAATCCGCCGCGAATGCGATACGTCTTGCCACCGAACTCAAAGGGGGTGAGGAGATCCACCACGATCGAATCGTCATTGCCGGTATAAAGTGCGATTTCATCTTTGCGGCCAGAATCGGCCACTCCGCGAATCACATCCAGGGTTTGGTAACGATTGAAAGGGGCAATCTTGATGGCGACTACGTTTTTGATCTGGCAGAAGCGGCGCCAGAATTCGTATTCAAGCAGCCGGCCTCCGACGGAGGGTTGCAAGTAGAAACCGATGACCGGGAGGATTGAGGCAATTTCCTCGGTATGTTCCATAAGCTTGCGTAGGTTGGCGTTGGGGAGCGCCGACATGCTGAGAAGGACGGCATGGTAACCCAGATCGCGGGCGATTTGCGCTTCGCGGATGGCTTGAAGAGTCATGCCGCTGACACCGGCGATAGCTATAACTTTCTTACCGCGCAGTTCCTCTTGGGCAAGTTCCAATACTGGTCGGTAAAGACCACATTCACGGATTGAAAATTGTGTAGTGTGGACGCCGACGGCAACTCCACCGGCCCCGGCGGTGACGTAATAGCGGGTAAGGGCCCGCTGGCGCCGTTCGTCCAGCTTTCGTTCGCTAGTCAGAGCAAGTGGATGGGCGGGAATAGCGCACCCGTCTAATAGTTTCTGCTTCCAATTGAACTTCATGATTAGAACGCCCCGTCGCGAACCTGGAAGCC
The DNA here is from genome assembly GCA_025350695.1 of Acidobacteriota bacterium. Taxonomy (GTDB): domain Bacteria; phylum Acidobacteriota; class Terriglobia; order Bryobacterales; family Bryobacteraceae; genus JANXSF01. Next base: position 7,223 of record JANXXI010000389.1, on the reverse strand, counting down.
TGTAGGTTTGTTATAGGTGTGTCCTGCCATGCCGATCCACTTGGCCACCCACTCAATCATTTCGTCGGGAGTGACCGACGGGTAGCCGAAGATGCGGTGGCATTTGCTGGCATCGTTGAGCAGCGCTGTTGGAGCTTCCTGGCCAGTGAACTGGGGTTTTACTCCGAAGTGTTCGGCGAAGCGATGGGCGATTGCTCGGACGGAAATTGTTTCGGGGCCCGTGAGATTGAGGATGGTTGCCGGGGACGTCGCGAAGGGGAACATTCGTAGAGCCACTGAATTGGCGTCGCCCTGCCAGATGATATTGACGGCACCCATGGAAACGTCCACCATCTTTCGTTCAAAGACCTTTGCGCCAATGTCGAGCAGGACTCCGTAGCGAAGATCGATGGCGTAGTTGAGTCGCAAAAGCGCGGTGCGGACGTTGTGAGTGCGTGCGAAATATTCGAAGATGCGCTCGCGGCCCCTGCCTGTTTGCGCGTACTCGCCGAGCGGATCCATGGGTGTATCTTCGCGAGCGCCGCCTTCGGCGATTGGGCGGAGAGGATAGACGTTACCGCTGGAGAAGGCGACTATTCTTGAGGAACTCCAACGTTCGGCGATTAGAGCGGGGAGATAAACGTTCATCGCCCAGGTGAGCGACGGGTCGGCGGCTGAGCCAAACTTGCGGCCGCTCATAAAAAGAACATTGGGGGCGTCGGGCAGGGCGGCAAGTTGTTTGCGGTCGAGAAGATCGGCGGTTAACACTTCGACTCCGGCGGCTTCTAAGCGCCTCTTTGCGGCCACGTCGCTCCAGCGGGAAACGGCAATGGTTCGCTTCCCGGCTCTAGCTGCGCGCATAGTAAGCGTGGGTCCCATTTTGCCACCGGCGCCTAGAATGAGGAGGTCCCCATCGAGAGCCTTAAGTGCGGATAAGTCCTCGTCGCTTGGGCGGGACAACATTTCTTCGAGCTGTTCAACAGAGCCGATCATCGTTTGTACCCGATCTTGCGGAGGAAGCTGTGGCGTGCGTCTTGGTCGTCGGGAGTTTCAACGCCTTTGGGAGCAGAGCCGTCGATTACGCCGACGATGCCGCGACCCTGCTCGGATTCGGCGACGATGACTTGGACTGGGTTGGCGGTAGCACAGAGAATATTGGCAACCTCGGGGACGTCCTTGATTCGGCCAAGCACGTTGATCGGGAAGCCGTCTCTCATTAGGACTACGAAAGTGTGGCCGGCGGCGATGGCAGTGGCGTTTCGGACAGAGGCGGCCATTAGGGCGGAATCGTTGCCATCAAACCGGGTGAGGCATGGGCCGGAAGCTTCGTTGAAAGCCACGCCGAACTTCATTTGGGGGACGGCGTTCACGATGGCTTCGTAAATGTCCTCAACCGTCTTTATGAAGTGGCTTTGACCAACGATGATGTTGGCGCCTTCCGGAATTTCCAGATTGACTAGTTTCAGGTCCATGGATTAATTATGCATGGAGCCGTAGGAGGTGTGGCTGTGACTCTATTTTCCGCTGAGGATTTTGCGCGCGGCGGCTTTGTCGGGAGCGGCAAACAATTGATCGACCAAGCCCTTCAGTTCCTCAAGATCGGCGCGTTTGACTCGGGCAGGTACGGGCACTCGGTTGAAGCGAAGATCTACTAACTTGAGCAGTACGTCTAGGAGATTCTTCCGGCCTTGTTCGAGCCCTTGTTCGAGCCCTTGTTCAAGACCTCGTTCGATTCCCTGCTCGATACCTTGGACGCGAGCTTTGTTCATGAACGCCTGAAGGTATGGTGATTGTTCAAGGATTGAATCTTTTAGCAACATGGCGCGTCTCCCAAGCAGTCCAAGTAATTCTTCTTCAGTATATCGCGGATTTAATTTTCCGAGCGTAAAGAACTGCACCGCTAAGCCGCTGTCATCCGCAACCAATTGGCCACACTGCCTCATCTCTCGATCTGTGGATTTCATCAATGCGACCCACGGTAAAAGACTGGGTCTACCCAATTCCAGAACTTCGGCCGCTTCGATTTCCCAAAGCTTCCGGACAGCGAAGCGAATGTGCGCGTTGAACCCATCCCCGCGTCTAATCTCGTGGGTCGAAGGCACGGGGTCGGGCGCTCCCACGGAGGTCAACAGGACCAATACACTCTCCACGGGAAGTTCCAATTTAAGGTCAAGCGCCTGAATATATCGAGCCATGTCGCGCGGTATCCCCGAGTGCCAGCGCAGTTCCGCTTCCAGGTGCATAACCCGGGTCCCGGAGACGCGTTTGACCAGATAACAATCATCGACTAGAAATCCGGGGACGGAAAGATCCTTATCCACAGGAGTCACTTCGATGGATTCATCGAGCGGCACTCCGGCAAAGATGTACAGCTGCCCACGGGCATCTTTCTGCCCGGAGACTTTGAAATTCCGGTCGTAGCGCTTTCGCACGTCAATTTCTTAGTGGGAAACCGCCGGGAATCCTCTCATGCTATGATCCATAACTGAATGGACGAATATTCGATTGGTGTGGATTTGGGCGGTACAAATCTACGGGCAGCCGCAGTTGACCGCAGTGGAAAGATTCTTGAAAAACACGCCCAGTCAACCGATATGACTCGGGGGCGGGACGAGGTTATAGACGACATCGTCAGCGGAATAAATACGGTAAGGCAGAAAATCGGGTCCAATAGCCGTTTAGCGGGCGTTGGAATCGGAGTACCTGGATTCATTCTCATAAAAAAGGGCTACGTGACCAATTCCAACAATCTGCCCGTCCTCGAAAACTTCCCACTTCGAGATGAAATTGAGCGGCGGCTTGGAGCACCTATCATTCTGGAGAATGACGCCAATGCGGCCGCGCTTGGCGAGAAGTGGATGGGCGCCGGCAAAGATGTCGACAACTTGGTTCTGCTGACGCTTGGTACTGGCATCGGTGGTGGCATTATTTCAGACGGCCGCGTGTTGCATGGCGAGGTGGGAATGGCCGCCGAATTGGGTCACATCACCATTGACCCGAGCGGCAATCCTTGCGGATGCGGAAATTATGGATGTCTCGAAAAGATCGCCTCGGCGACCGCCGTTGAGGCCATGTCTGACTTGATGAGCGTGGGGGTTCATCTGACCAGTTTGCAGGTTTACGAAAAGGCTGTGGATGGTGACGAGAAGGCCAAGATGATCTTCCGGCAAATGGGCTGGGCTCTGGGTGTTGGAATTGCAAATCTAATTAACATTTTTAACTATCCGCTGTATCTCTTGAGTGGTGGAATGCTCCCGGCTTGGGACATGTTTGCCCCGCCCATGCTGGAGGAAATCCGAAAAAGAAGCTTTACATTCCGGAATACTCAGACTCGAGTGGAGCGGGCAACGTTGGGGAACCAGGCTGGTTTAATTGGAGCAGCTTACCTACCTTTCCTATCGCAGAAGCTTTAACTTAATTCAGGACATCAAACTCATGGCATATTGGCTTGGCATTGATATCGGTACCGGCGGCAGTAGAGCGCTGTTGATCGACGAAAAAGGACACATTGTCTCGGCGGTCACATCTCCTCATAAGGACATGGCGATGGAGCAGCCGCTGTGGGCGGAACAGGATCCGAACGATTGGTGGTCGGCCTCGCAGCATGCAGTTCAACAGGTGCTTAAGAAATCTCAAGTCAATTCAAACGAAATAAAGGGCATAGGGCTTTCTGGCCAGATGCATGGACTGGTTCTACTGGATGAAAACGGAAGAGTGATCCGGCCGTCGCTAATTTGGTGCGACCAGCGGAGTCAGGCGCAGGTGGACTGGATCAATGCGAAGGCGACGCCGGCCACTGTCCTGGCGTGCACGGCGAACCCTGTGCTGACCGGCTTCACTCTACCTAAGCTGCTGTGGGTGCGGGACAACGAACCGGCCAATTACGAGCGGGGCCGGATGATGCTATTGCCCAAAGATTATATCCGCTACAAGCTGACTGGGGAGTTCGCAACTGAAGTTTCCGACGCATCGGGCACCGCGCTGTTTGACGTGGTGAAGCGCGACTGGTCGTACGAACTGGCAAGCATCGTTGGCGTGGACAAATCGATGCTGCCGAAGAGTTATGAATCGAGCCGAATTACGGGATTCGTCACGAAGGAAGTCGCCGCGGCTACCGGGCTTGCCGTCGGCACTCCGGTGGTTGGCGGAGGCGGTGACCAGGCGGCAAGCGCCGTGGGCAACGGGATTGTCCGTGCCGGGATTGTCTCCTGCACTATCGGCACTTCGGGCGTGGTATTCGGGCACATGGAACAGCCTGCGTACGATCCCAAAGGTCGGGTCCACACGTTCTGCCATGCGGTGGATGGCAAGTGGCATGTAATGGGCGTGACGCAAGGCGCTGGCCTTAGCTTGCAATGGATGCGGAATCAACTAATGCCCGGAACGGATTACGACGCCATGACGGCAGAAGCTGCGACTGCACCCGCGGGCTCTGAAGGACTATACTGGCTCCCTTACCTGATGGGGGAACGAACACCGCATTTAGACTCGACGGCTCGTGCGGCGTGGGTTGGTTTGACGGCTAAGCATACTCGCGCCCACATGATCCGCTCGGTGCTGGAAGGTGTGGCCTATTCCCAGATGGATGGCCTGGAGATCATTGAGGGATTAGGAACTACAGTGGAGAACGTGCGGGTCTCCGGCGGAGGGGCGAAGAGCGCCTTCTGGCGGCAAATGTTCGCCGATGTGTTCCATAAGAAAGTGGTGACGCTGGAAACTCAAGAGGGATCAGCTTACGGCGCAGCGCTGCTGGCTACGGTTGGAACCGGCCATTTCGGCACGGTAACGGAAGCATGCGAGGTAACGATCCGCGAGATTTCCACAACAAAGCCGGTGGAAGCGGATTCACAGCGCTACGCCAAGAGTCACAAAGTTTACCAATCCATCTATCCGGCGCTAAGGCCGGTTTACGGATCCCTTTAGGCGGCGCGTTTTGCGATTAGCGACTGGCCACGCTTGGCGCCTTCTTTGGCGCTATGAGTCACTTTTAGTTGGTCGCCTTCCACAGTACCCTTCCAATATTGGATCCGTTCTCCCTTCTTGGTCGTGGTCTTGGTGACAAACGAAAAGTTATTGCCCTCGACGGTCCCTTTTTCGATCGTTGCATTGCGTTTCTTGCCGGCGCTGAGGGTGCCTTCCAGTTGATTGCCGGAGCTCTTGAGGTCAAGAGTGGCTGTGTGGGACTTGCCCTTGGCTGATTTCTTCGCTTGTCCTTCTAACGGCTCCAGCTTCCACCGGCCATCAATCGAACCCGCAAACATCATGCCGCTCAGCGCCAGTACAGCTGCGGACTTGGTTAGAAACTTCAGGATCATTTCAATATCCTCCTGCTTCTGAAAACACGAAGCAGGAGGATGAGTTGCATAATTTTAATAACTTACTTGCGGGGCTCGCTCGATGGGGGAACGACACCTTTGAGACGCATGTAGGTCACCAGGTTGCCGTAGTGCTCGTAGAGGTGCATGGTGTTAAAGGACAGCACGCTGAGATTGGTGCGGTCTCCGCCGAAGAAGGAAACCTTTTCGCCGGCGTTAGGTTCGGTGACTGCTTTATAGGCCTGATCACAATAGTCGAACGCTGTCTTCAAGGCTACTATCAAGTCGGCTTTGGTGGTCTTGCTCTTTTCCACGCCAGGAGCGGGAGCCTTCTTTTCACCGAGCACGGGGGCGCAGAACATATATTGGGCATCGGCTATATGGCCAATAATTTGGCCGAAGGAACGGACCTCAGGTGTTGGTTTGAACGAGTAATTTTCCGCGTCCATCTTTTCCGCCGAGCGCATGATCACGCTCCGCACGTTACCCTGCAAACTACGGGCCGAGGAAGAGTTGGTGGTGAAGTCCGGCGCCTGGGCGAATATTGGCGCGAAGCAAAGCAATGTGATCACGAGTTTTTTCATAAGTCTCCTGATAAATGTTGTGGAGGCATAGCCTCATTCTTCTAGTGGAACTCGTTTCCGTCAAAATGGCAACCTGCGCGAAGCTCTACACTGAAAGCGAGGTTACACCATGGACTTTTCCGACCAAGTAAAATCGAAGACTGACATCGTCGAAGTCATCGGCGAGGTGACACCTCTGCGCAAGTTCGGGCAAACATACAAGGGTGTCTGCCCCTTCCATGGGGGAAAAATCGAGGCCTTAAACGTCAACTCCGCGCTGCAATATTTCAAATGCCCCAGTTGCGGAAAAGGCGGCGACGTCATCCAGTTTGTAATGCAGGTAGACAAAATTCCCTTCGAGGAAGCGGTAACCAAGTTAGCCGCACGCAAGGGACGCACCAAGCCGGAATAGTCGCTGATTCCTTATTTGGCGGGGACCAAAAGCTCTACACTGAAAGTAACCCGCCCATGGACTTCGTTGAACAGCTGAAATCGCAAGTCGACATCGTGAAAGTTATCGGCGAAGTTGTGCGCTTGCGCAAGCTTGGGCAAAGCTTTAAGGGCCTGTGTCCGTTCCACAACGAAAAGACTCCGTCATTCAACGTCCACGCCTCGCAGCAGTATTTCAAATGCTTTGGCTGCGGCAAAGGCGGCGACGTAATCAAGTTCGTAATGGAGATCGACAACATCCCCTTCTACGAAGCATTGACGCAACTTGCGGAACGTAACGGCATCCCCATGCCAAAACGGAGCGATTACAACGACCCGGAATCGAAGCTGCGGGCCAGCCTGTTTTCTGCGCAGGATTTGGCGGTGGAATATTTCCGCAAACAGCTTTATTCGGAGCAAGGAGTGGAGGCCCGCAACTATTTGAAGAAGCGCGGAGTCACCGCCGAGTTGGCCGCTGAATTTAGCCTCGGCCTGTCTGACCGGAACGGCTCGAGCATCACACACATTTTACAACAGCAAGGATTCACGCCCGAACAGATGGTGGAATCGGGGTTGGTGCTGCGGCGCGATGACGGCTCCTTTTATGATCGCTTTCGGGGCCGGCTGATGTTTCCCATTCAGAACGAATCGGGGAAAGTGATTGGTTTTGGGGGACGGGCATTGCAGGCAGGGGAAGAGCCAAAGTATATGAACTCGCCGGCTACAAGGTTATACGACAAAAGCCGCACTCTTTACAGTCTGCATAGGGCTCGGCAAGCCGCCCGTAATACGGGACGGGCGGTATTGGTGGAGGGCTACATGGACGTTATCGGAGCCTATGCCGCGGGGATAAAGGAAGCCGTGGCCACTTGCGGAACGGCGCTCACCAATTCCCAGGTTCGCATTCTCCACAAATATGCCGAAAAGGTACTTGTGA